>JBJMHG010000108.1:0-3398 GCA_045807485.1 Actinomycetes bacterium | reverse complement strand
TGCTCGCTACGTCAGTGACGGTGCTCTTGGGGAACCGCTCCGCTACTTCAGGCATCACCTTTTGGAGTGCGCCTGGTGGTACTGCGAGGAGCACGAGCTCAGCGTTCTCCTCGGACCATCCCCCGGTCCCCGCTCCTAGGTCAACGGCGAGTGACTGCGCCCGTTCGTCTGCGTCGACCAGCCAGACCCGCCATGGCGTCCGGGCCAAGGCCAGCCCCACGGACGTCCCCAACAGCCCCGCACCCACAATCTGAAGAGTTGGAGCCGAAGTCATTGGGCGAGGTCCTGGCGGAGCACCTCAGCGCCTCTCAGATACACGTGCACCACCTCGTGCCGCGGACGGTCGAGCGTGACGTGGGCCATCACGCGAACGACCCGCGGAAGAGCGCCCTCGACGTCGAGTTCTTGGGCGCAAAGGAGCGGCACGTCACCGATCTCAAGGGTGCGGGCCGCGGCGGCTGGAAATGTGCTGCGTAGGTCGGGGGTGCTGGTGAAGATCACACTGACCAGTTCATCGGTGGTGAGGCCATTTCGATCAAGCATGGTCGACAGCAACTCGATGACCGCATCCGCCATCTCAGCCGGTTCATCAGCCTGCAGTTGAGTGGCTCCGCGCACCGCTCTGATCACGGCCGCAACCCTAGTGGCACCCTGCTAGCGAAAAATCGAGACGACTTCATGTTGACATTCCGTGGGGCCCCGGCCGACTGCTTTCGCGCGGCCGAGGAAGCGTCAAACCGATAAGTCGACCAGGTCCATGAGCTCGCCAACCTCATGTCGGGTGAGGTGGCGTACCCCGCCTGGCTTCAGCCGGCCCAATCGGATCGGCCCGAACTGCAACCGCATCAAGCGCTGAACGGGGAACCCCACCTCGTCCATGAGACGTCGCACCACTCGGTTGCGGCCGGCGTGGATTGTCAGCTCGATCTGGCTCTGCTGACCAGCCTGATCAACCACCCGAAATCCGTCTACCCTGACCATCCCGTCCTCGAGCTCGACCCCCGCTTTGAGCTTGCCGCCCAGGTCTCGAGGAACCCGACCCGTGACGACGGCCCGGTACACCTTGGGCACCTCGAACGAGGGGTGTGAGAGCCGATGAGCAACATCGCCGTCGTTCGTGAGCAGGATCAGGCCTTCGGTCTCGACATCGAGGCGTCCGACGTGGAAGAGGCGCTCGTTTCGGTCCGCCACCAGGTCGCCCAGGCAGGGGCGGTCCTCCGGATCAGACATCGTGCTCACCATGCCCAACGGCTTGTTGACCGCGAAGTACGCCTGACCCGTCCGGACCGGAACGCGCTCCCCGTCGACGCGAACCACAGCGCTCTGAGGGTCGATGCGCCGACCCTGAGTCCTGACGACCTGGCCGTCGACGCTCACCCTGCCGGCGTCGATCAGAGCCTCGGACGCCCTCCGGCTGGCGACTCCCGCGTCGGCCAACACCTTCTGGAGGCGGATACCGTCGAGGTGAGGTTGACGTTCAGTCATAGCTCCGCTTCAAGCGTCTCAAGGTCGGGAAGGTAGGGCGCCAGCTCAGGAAGGTCCTCGAGTGAAGTGATTCCCAGTCGCTCCAAGAAGTACCCGCTCGTGCGGTAGAGATGCGCTCCGGTTTCTCCGTCCGTGCCCGACTCCTCCACCAGACCGCGAGCCAGCAGCGTCCGCATGACCGCGTCCACGTTGACGCCACGGACGGCCGACACCCGGGCACGAGACACCGGTTGGCGGTAGGCGACGACGGCCAAGGTTTCGAGCGCTGCCTGGGTCAGGCGCGCCTGCTGCCCGTCGAGGACGAAGCGCTGGACCACCGCGTCGAACTCAGCGCTGCTGTAGAAGCGCCAACCACCTGCGACCTCCCGCAACTCGAAGCCGCGCCCTTGGTCGCGATACTCACCCGCCAGCTGCGAGCAGGCAGCGGCCACGTCAGCTTCAGGACGTTGCAGTACCTGCGCCAGTGTCAGCGTGCTGACAGGTTCGTCGACCACCATCACGATGGCCTCGATTGCTGGCGCCAAGTCAAGGTCGCTCAGCTGCGGGACGTCTTGGTCATCGGTGGCGGCTTCTGCATCGTTGTCGTCGACCAGCTCGAGGTCGTGTGGGTTGGTCTCGACGCGTGGCGCGTTCTGTTCGCTCACTGGTCCTCGCTGGTGATGTTGGATGGCAGGTGTGCGAGAGATTCGTGCGAATCCCCTGGCTTGCCTTGAGAATCGTCCGTGTTTCTGACCGCTGTGTCTTGCTCGTCGAACTCGTCGTGCAAGTCGAGGTCACCGTCGTCAGCGCCAGTCCACCGGATCGTCAGCTCCGCCAACGGTTGCATCTGGTCAAAGGCAACGGCACCTTCGCGGAACAGCTCTAGCAAGGCCAGGAAGCGAGCGATAACGGTCATCGTGTCGGGTGCGTCGCCGACCAGGCCCCGGAAGCTGGCGGTGCGGTTGCGTCGAAGTCGGTCGACCAGCAACGCAGCCTGTTCCTTCACGCTCACTGGCGGCGCGTGTACGTGGCTGATGGAAATCTCTGGGATCGGCTTGGGAGCTAAAGCCTTCGCCGCCAACGCAGCAAGACCATCGGGGCCGATGCCAAGCAGCACCTCTGGCAGCAAGGCAGCGAACTGCGGATCCAGACCCACGACGCGAGGATGGCTTCGACTGGCGGTACTGATCATCTCCTTGAGATCAGCAGCGACGGTTTTGTACGCGCGGTACTGCAAGAGCCGTGCGAAGAGAAGGTCTCGCGCCTCGAGCAGGGCCAGGTCTTCTTCGTCCTCAACGTCTGCTGACGGAAGCAGACGAGCGGTCTTGAGGTCGAGCAGTGTTGCGGCTATCACCAGGAAGTGCGTCGTCTGCTCCAGATCCCACTCCTCGCCCGCCGCGCGGATGTATGAGATGAACTCATCAGTGACGACGCCGAGTGCGACTTCGGTGACGTCGAGCTTGTGCTTGGCGATGAGTCCAAGCAGCAGATCGAAGGGGCCCTCGAACACCGGCAGATGCACATGAAAGCCGGCGGTGGGCGCGGGCGCAGCGTCATCGACGCCAGAGAGCTCGTCGGGCGCGTGCCCGGTCTGCATGCCCGGTTCGGGGGCTTCGGCGGTCGTCGACGTCACGGCCGAACCGTAGCCGAGATCGCGGCAGGTTCAGGCGTCCAGGCCCTCTTGAAGCCGACGGGCAAGGATGCTCGCCGGCCCTTTGGCCTGCAGGTCGGCTACCACCACCGCCACCGCCTCACGCACGATGCGGCCGCGGTCCACCTTGATCGCCATGTCGCGATAGAGCATCCCCTTGGCGTCGTCCAGTGCCACCAGCTCGTCAGCCGACAAGTACACCGTGATCTTCTCGTCATGACGCTGCCGACCGGATGGTCCGCTCGCGGAACTGCTACTGCGGGAAGGGCCACCGCCCGACATA
>JBJMHG010000107.1:0-8244 GCA_045807485.1 Actinomycetes bacterium | reverse complement strand
CGGCCCGCAGGAGTACGCCCGCGACGTGCGAGCCAACGAAGACCGTGCGTCAGCTTGGGGCGTCCGCGCCCTGAGCGGCCGGCTCAAGAAGTCTCGGCTTCACGCCTGACTCGGTCGAGTGCCTTGGCGATCGGACGCGCCGTCAGTTCGATCTGCCACTGGCGTGCTCCATGCGACGCCAGCCGCTTGGCGATCACGTCGGGCGTCGGGTCGTCGGGTGGCTCCCAGGCGATCCGCCGCACCGTGTCCGGCGACAGCAGATTCTCGGTCGGCAAGTGGTGCTCGTCGGCCAGCGCCGCTACGGCCGGGCGCAGCACCGCCAAGCGGGCCGCCGCGTCCGGGTTCTTGTCACCCCACGAACGAGCTGGCGGGGGGGCATCGGTGGTGAGCGTGTGTGGTGGCAGCTGTGAGTCGGGAGCGCTGAGCGCCCGCGCGATGGCGCCGAACCAACGGCCGGCCTGCCGTTTGTTGCCGCGTCCGCTGAAGACCGGCAACGCGATCAGCTCTTCTTGAGTAGTCGGCATGCGAAGCGCCGCTTCCACGATCGCGCTATCGGGAAGCACCCGCCCTGGTGAGATGTCACGCGATTGAGCCAGCTCGTCGCGAGCCAGCCACAGCTCTCGGATCACGGCCAGCTGCCGCGGCTTGCGGACACGGTGCATTCCGGAGGTGCGGCGCCATGGGTCGACCCGTGGCGGAGGCGGCGGCGCAGACACCAGGGTTGCGAACTCCTGCCTGGCCCACTCGCTCTTGCCGGACGCCTCGAGCTCGTCGGCCAGCGCGTCTCGCAGCTCGATCAACACCTCGACGTCGAGGGCGGCGTAGCGCAGCCAGCTCTCGGGAAGCGGACGGGTCGACCAGTCGACGGCGGCGTGCCCTTTCTCCAGTGACAAGCCCAGCACCGACTCGCACATCGCGCCCAGCCCCACGCGGGGGTGACCGAGCAGGCGTCCGGCCAGCTCGGTGTCGAAGAGGGTGGCTGGTTTCAGGCCGAGCTCGGCAAGACATGGCAAGTCTTGGGACGCCGCATGCAGCACCCATTCGGCGTCCTGCAGGGGAGTGCTGAGCTCAGCTAGCTCGTCGAACCCGATCGGGTCGACCAGCAGCGTGCCGGTGCCCTCGCGCCGAATCTGGATCAGGTACGCACGTTGGCCGTAGCGGTAGCCGCTGGCGCGTTCGGCATCGACGGCGACCGGCCCATGCCCTCCCGCAAGGACGGACGCCGCGTCGGCCAGTTCTTGCGGTGAGGTGATGACATCGGGAAGCCCATCGCGGGGCTCGAGCAGCGGGGTGGGTGCCGGAGCGTCTGACTCGGCCGGTTCAGCAGCATCTGGCGTGGCCTGGGGTGCCGCGCCGGCCTGGTCAGGGACGGTCACGAGGTAACCGTACGCGGGCAGGACGCTTCGATCAGTTGATGACGCCGGCGCGCAAGGCCACAGCCACCATCTCGGCGCGGTCACCGGTGCCCAGCTTGCGCGCGATCCGGGCCAGGTGGCTCTTCACGGTGAGCGCTGAGAGGTTGAGCTCACCGCCGATGTCGCGGTTCGAACGGCCCGCTGCGACCAGCTGGAGCACCTCGATCTCGCGTGCTGACAGGCCCTCTGGCCCACCTGCCCCGCGAGTGCGCGTGCCCGGTGCGGTCCTGGCGGCGTCCCCGCTTCCACCGGTGACGACAAAGCCCTTCACGCCAGCGGCCAGTGCCGCACGGACCGAGTAGGGGTCATCTCCTGGTGAGAGCGCCACGCAGCGAGACCAGCCGGCCTGGCGAAGCTCAGTGAGCAGCTGAAGTCCGGATCCGTCCGGGAGTGAGAGGTCGATGACGCAGAGGTCGCGGGGACCGTCTGCAATAGCGCGGGCACGGGCTTCGGCCACTGACGCCGCTTCGGCGACCGAGGCTGCGCCCAGGATGTGGAGTCGCCGCACGACTGCTTCGCGGACGCCGGGGTTGCTGACCACGGCGAGCGCGGTGAATCGAGCGGTTCGGAACGCGTGGGGGTGTCCACCGCGTTCGACGAGTGCGGTCACCCGTCCCTCCCTCTTCCGGTCGCACGCCGGGGCGTCCGACAAGTGCCGATCACGGGGGTCACACCACCCGCTTGCTGATCTCATCGGTCGAGAGCAGGGGTGCCTGTAGGCGAAAGCCCAGGCAGATCCCGGGAATGATCAGGCAAGCGCTTTTACGGGATGATCTTGAGCCTGGGGGCAGACACGCCAGCGGGTCCTGACCCAGACCTCAAGATCATCGGGTGAGAGTCAGCGGCGGTTGAGCGGCACGACCCCCGCTGGCAGCGGAGGTAGGCCGGCCGCCGTGCAGAGCAGGTCGCCCCAAGCCGCAAGGTGCTCGCCGAGGGTGTTCTCGTCGGTAGGCGTCCACGAGGCCCTGATCTCGATCTCGGCGGACGCCGGACGCTCTGACATTGCGCCGAAGCTCTCGGACGCCACCCTGGTGACGGTGCCGCTGGCGGCAACCGGCTGCAGGTCGTGGGTGCTGAGGCACTCCATGAGCCACGACCACCCCACCTCGGTCACGAATGGGTCCGACGCCATCTCAGGGTCGAGCCCCGCTCGCGCGAAGGTGACCACCCGGAAGGTGCCGTCCCATGCTTCGTGCCCCTCTGGGTTGTGGAGCACGACGAACCGGCCCGAGCCGACCTCTTCGTCGGCGATCATCACGTCGGCGGTCATGGCGACTGAGAAGGGAGCGAGGCGCTGCGGAGCCGGTGCCTCGTCGCAGGTGATCTCGGGGCGCAACCGAACTGATCGAAGCGATTGCAGCGCCCGGGAGAAGGTCTCCGGTGGGGAATCCGGAACGGTCACCGGATCAGCGTACGTGTCGCCCAGGCCGCTACCGGTCCGCGACTCGCGCGGCCTGCCCTCTAGCCTTGCGCCGATGGCCGCCGCACTCGCACTGCTCTCCAGCCTGCTGTGGGGCACGGCAGACTTCTTCGGCGGCCTCTTCACGCGACGTATGCCATCGGTGGTCGTCGTCTTGATCTCGCAGGCCATCGCTCTGGTACTGATCGTTCCGACGGTCTGGGTCGCCGGAGGCTTCGGCGACCCAAGCGGATACCTGTGGTGGGGCGTTGCAGCCGGAGTGGTCGGTCCGATCGGGTTGGTCTCGTTCTACTGGGCACTCTCGATCGGAACCATGGGTGTCGTATCGCCGATCGCAGCGACTGGGATCGTCGTTCCGGTGGTCTGGGGACTGGTAGACGGCGAGAGGCCGTCGATGCTCCAGTACGCCGGAATCGTCGTCGGCTTCGTCGGCGTAGTGCTCGCGGGCGGTCCGGACGTTCCGCACCAGGACGCCGACGCGCGTCAGACTCATGCGAAGTCGATCGTCTTGGCTCTCGTTGCGGCCTTCGCGTTCGGCGGCGCGTTCGTGTGCCTCGCCGGCGGCGGGCAGTACAGCGTCGGTATGACGCTGGTAGTGCAACGATCTACCAGCGTCGCGCTGATGGTGATACCGGTTGTGATCCTCACCCGGCTGGTCGGCTTGAGATGGCGTGATCTGCCTGGGCTTGCGGGGGTCGGTGCCGGCGACGCCGCAGCCAACGGTGCCTTTGCGTGGTCGTCCACCTTCGGGCTGCTCAGCGTGACGGCGGTGCTCGGTTCGCTCTACCCGGTGGCCACACTGATGCTCGCCCGCACGATCCTGGGGGAGCGCCTCACTCGACTGCAAGCGGTTGGCGTTGTGCTGGCGCTGGTCGGCATCTTGCTGCTGGCCGCTGGCTGAGCGCCAAGGCTCGTCCCGTGACACGATGACTCACCGTGCCCACTGACCACGCCGTCACTGACAACGTGCAGACCTCTGCCTTCATGCGCGCCTGCCGCCGCGAGCCGGTGCCGCACACACCGGTGTGGTTCATGCGACAAGCGGGACGCTCGTTGCCGGAGTACCGGGCGCTGCGCGAAGGCACGACGATGCTTGAAGCGTGCACGCGTCCAGACCTGGTCACCGAGATCACGCTGCAACCGGTGCGCCGCTACGGCGTGGACGCGGCCATCTTCTTCAGTGACATCGTGCTGCCACTCAAGGCAATCGGGCTTGACCTCGACATCGTGCCGGGAGTCGGACCGGTCATGGCACATCCTGTGCGGCAACGCTCACAGGTGAACGCCATCGGCGCGCTCAGCCCGGACGACGTCAGCTACGTCACCGAGTCGATCAAGGCTCTGGTCGGCGAGCTCGGAGGTACACCGCTGATCGGGTTTGCGGGTGCTCCGTTCACGCTGGCGTCATATCTCGTAGAAGGTGGTCCCTCGCGTAACCATGAGCACACCAAAGCGCTCATGTACAGCGACGAAGACACCTGGCACGCGCTCATGGGCCGGCTGGCCGACATATCCGCAACGTATCTGCGGATCCAGGTGGACGCCGGGGCGTCCGCGATTCAGCTCTTCGACTCGTGGGTAGGAGCGCTGTCGGCGACGGACTACGAGCGCTACGTGCTGCCGCACTCCCGACGCATTCTCGATTCGTTGACCGAGACTGGCGCTCCCCGGATCCACTTCGGTGTCAACACCGGTGAGCTGCTGCCGCTGATGCGCGCCGCGGGTGCCGATGTGGTCGGTGTCGACTATCGGCTTCCGCTGTCGCAAGCGGCACAGCGCGTTGGCGCGGACGCAGTGCTCCAGGGAAACCTCGATCCCGCAGTCGTCTTCGCCTCGCCTGAAGCAGTCACCGCGCGTGTCGACGCCGTCCTCGAGTCGTCACGAGGTCTGGCGGGGCACATCTTCAACCTCGGTCATGGCGTGCTGCCCGACAGCGACCCTGAGGTCCTCGCAGCGATCGTCCGGCAGGTGCACGAACGCACGGTCCACTGAACCCGAGGCTCTGCGAACGCCGGGGCTCTGAACGCCGGGGCTCTGCGCCGACAAAACCCTGGCCCGTCGTTTTCACGACGGACCAGGGCTTGTCATTCAACGCTCTTCGAGCGTTAGGTAGTACGCCGTCAGGCTGGTGCTACCTCGTCCCACAAACCGAGCGGGTTCAGCACTGACTGCATCCAGCTCTGGACTGCACTGGTGTCGACGCGGTACGGGAAGCCCTGGCCGCCACAGCTCCAGTTCTTCACGAACGAGTTGACGCCGAGAATGCTGTTGGTGTCTCCAGCGAAAACTGGACCACCGGAGTCGCCGAAGCAGGTGCCGACTCGGCCACCGCCGAAGTTCGACGCCAGCTGCAGGTTGTAGCCCGCGGTGTACTTGTTGTGGTTGTTGATGATGAAGGTGTGCCCCATCAGCCGCTCGCGGTAAGACACCGTGTTGTTACCGTTCTTGCCATTGATGCGGCTGACTCCGTAACCAGAAACGGTCACAACAGCGTCGATTCCAGTGCCGACGTCATTGGCAGCGCCAACCTCGGCGAGGGTGCCGTAGCTGTCGATCTCTGGGTACACCGACTCGACTGCTCCGGCTTTCAGCACGATGAGACCTACGTCGTGCGACTCCGCGCCACCGGTCAGGTCGGTGAAGCCGTAGTTGAAGAGCTTGGTGGACGTGACGCCACCGGTGACCGGGTAGCCGGATGTCGCAGGAGTGCCGGTGACGGGGTCGTAGTCGGCCCCGGCGTCCTGCTCGAACCAGATCCTGGCGAGTGGTGCGACGTTGCCGGCGTCATCTGCCGCCACGCAGTGACCGGCGGTCAGAAACACCTGCGATGACAGCAGCGTGCCCGTGCAACGGTGCAGGAACACATTGTCCTGGTCGTAGAACGCGACGAGACCCACGTAGGGGTGTTCGAAGTCTTTGGCGATGTTTGGACCGGTGACTGCCCCTGATGGGGGCGCAATCACCGTGGTGAATGCTGTCGCCAGGGCCAGTGGTACCAGCGCCCAACGAGCGATTCTTGCGAGCATGTAGTGCTCCTCGGTTTGTGAGGGATTGACCTAGCCGTTCTAGGCCACTGCACCTGTACCCGCAACCGCTTCGCGCAATCACCTTCCTGAGTTGTTGCCTTGAGCGTCAGACTGGCGGCGGATATGCCGCAATTGCGGCACGCGCTCGTGGGTTGATCTACGCAGGCTCGGGCTGAGGCCCTTTGGGAGTGCCGTCCCTGCGACGGTTCTTCCAGGCGATCAAGATCGGGATCACGACGATGGCTCCGACCGCGAGGAACGGCAGCAGCAGACCCACCGTCGTGAGCGCGACGACGACCACGTCGACCAGTGCGTTCCATCCCCGCTCGAGACCTGCGACAAATCCCTCGTCGTCTTGTGGATCAGCCTTGGGCGCGGCCTCTACTGCTTCTGGTGCCAGCACCGTCACGCTCAGGGTGGCCATCGAGGTCTGGTCAGCAAGTGCACGCTGCTGCGCCAGCAGTGACTCGAGATCGGCTTCGCGACGAGACAGCTCGCCTTCGATGCGGACGACTTCGCCGATCGTGTTGGCCTGTGCCAGCAGGACGCGGATGCGGTCGACGCTGGCCCGGGCGCTGTCGACTCGACTGTTCACGTCGACCACGGTTTGCGTGACGTCTTGCTCATCGGACACGACATGCACGACATCGCCTTCGGCTTGCGCGTCATCGATGACAGTGTCGAGCTTGGACGTCGGAACGCGAACCACGATGGTGGCGCGGGTGCGATCGGGATCGTCTGGGTTGTTCTGAACATCGCGGCCAGATACGTAGCCGTTGGCTGCCTTTGCAATCGACTCGATGTTGTCGACGGTGGCCGTAACGTCGTCCGACCGCAGCGTCATCTCGGCCGTGGCGATGACCTTGCGCTCAACGGTGACGTCGGCGAGGTTGCCACCGCCCTGTGATGTCTGCGAAGCAGTCAGGTCGCCGCCGGAGTTGTCGATGCTGCCTTCTGCTGCGGTCGAGCCGGCCGCGTCCCTGCTGTCGGCGAGAGCGCCCACGCCGTCGAGGGCGCCGTTCATGGGCTTGGGGGCTGCTGCAGCTGGACCATCTGTGCTCGCCTGATCTGCGGTGCTCGACCCGTCATTCGTATCGCTGCTGCAAGCGGTGAGCAACAGTGCTGAACCTGCGAGCATGGCAACCGATATGGCGGCTGCGGTCGTGCGTGTACCCCTCATAGCCCCTCCAGGGCGCTCCAACACGCACCGGTGCGAACCGGCGTCGCGCTCTCTCGTGTGTCGGCGGGTTGGACGCCGGGTGCGCCGATCTGGTTCCTGCCGATCTGAATGAGCCGCGCATGGTGATCCGATCGTGACCAACCCAGCTCGACCCGGCGTGCTCTGAGAGAGTGACGTCGTGCCTGACCTAGACGCGCTAGTCATCGGTGGTGGGGTGTCAGGTCTTGCCGCGGCGTCCCGACTCGCCGATCACAAACTTGACGTGCTCGTGGTCGAGGCGTCCGACGTCGTTGGCGGAAAGCTTCGCGGCCATCTGGTGGACGGACTGCAGCTCGACGCCGGTGCCGAGTCGTTGTTGGCCCGGCGGCCTGAGGGTCTTGAGCTGGTGAAGCAGGCCAAGCGGGGCGACGACGTTGTGCACCCCGCGACGAGCGGTGCGCGCCTTTGGACCGACCGGCTTCTCCCGTTGCCTCGAAGCCAGTTGCTGGGCATCCCTACCGATATCGACGATCGCGATTTGGCGAACTTGCTCGATCCCGCTGCGCTCGGGGCGCTTCGCGACGAGCCACCATTCGTCGTCACCTCGGCCGACGAATCCGTTGGATCCCTGGTCAGGCGGCAGCTGGGCGGCGCAGTCGTCGATGTATTGGTCGAGCCGTTGCTCGGCGGCGTGTACGCCGGTCGTGCCGACGACATCTCGACGAACATGGCGCTGCCAGGGCTACTGGACGTTGCGGGTCGCACCGGCACGCTGGTGGGGGGAGCACGCTCACTGCGCGAGGCCTCGGCCGCTGCGCCGAGCGAGCATGTCTTCGCCTCAGTTCGCGGTGGCCTCGGAACGTTAGGTGACTCGCTGGTGCAGGCGCGCTCACTCAACGTCAAGTGCGGTACGCGCGTGACGTCCGTTGTTCGTCACGGAAACGAGTGGCGGGCTCTGACAGATCAGGGAGAGTCGATCACCGCGGCCAGTGTGGTGCTGGCCGTTCCGGCGTTCGAGGCAGCGCCGTTGCTCAGAGCCTGCGCTGACGAAGCCGCCGAGCTCGCGGGGAGCATCGACTACGCGTCAGTCGCGTTGGTGACGACCGTGTTCGACCGGGGCGTGGTGAGTCACTTGCCCGACGGAACCGGCTTTCTCGTGCCTCCGGTGACCGGGCGTCTGGTCAAGGCCGCAACATTCGTGAGCCAGAAGTGGCAATGGGTGCG
>JBJMHG010000106.1:0-5612 GCA_045807485.1 Actinomycetes bacterium | reverse complement strand
ATCGCCTTCCCGATGGTGTTGGCGCTCATCGTGCTCTTCGTCTACAACGTCGTCGGGATCAGGCGGCAGGGCTTCTGGCGTTACTTCAGGGACGTCATGTTCATCCCCGGCGTGCCGAAGTTCATCTATCCAATCTTGGCGCCCATCGAGCTTTTGACGATTCTGTTCATTCGCCCCTTCACCCTCACGCTGCGGCTCTTCGCGAACATGTTCGCGGGCCATATGCTCCTGTTGGTGTTCATGACTGGTGCTGAGTACCTGCTCATCGAAGTTGCCAACCCGGCCTTGAAGGCCGCTGGGCTACTGACCGGGGTAGTCGCCATCGTGATGAGCCTCTTTGAACTCTTTGTCGCGATATTTCAGGCATACATCTTTGCGCTCCTCACGGCCCTGTATATCAGCGGTGCCGTCAACGAAGGTCACTAGACCGATGACGCAACCCGCGCGTCACGAACCGAAAGGGAACACCCAATGGATCTGTCAGGCAGCTTGTTGGACATCTCAGGCAGCTTGGATCTTTCAGGCAACCTGACTCCGGTCACCTTCGGCCTTGCCGCGATCGGTTCTGGTATCGGTGCCGGACTGGTCTTCGCCGCCTTCATCAGCGGTATTGCTCGCCAGCCTGAGGCACTGAACATCCTGAGGACCTGGGCATTCACCGCATTCGCACTGATCGAGGCGCTAGCGCTCATCGGTCTGGTGGCTCCGTTCTTCTTGAAGTAGCCCCCGCAGAATCCGATCGAGTTGAGGGACACGCATATGACTGTGTTGGCTGCAGAGACGGAGATCAATCCGCTCGTTCCGCAGACCGCGGAGATCGTCATCGCGCTGATTACCTTCGGCATCCTCTACTGGTTCGTGGTGAAGTTCGTCGTGCCGCGGTTCGAGCAGGCGTACGCCGAACGGACCGCTGCGATTGAAGGTGGTCTCGAGAAGGCGGAGCAAGCTCAGGCCCAGGCTTCGGCTGCTCTCGAGCAGTACCAGGCTCAGCTCGCGGACGCTCGTGGTGAGGCTTCGCAGATCCGGGAGCAGGCACGCACCCAAGGCGCCTCGATTCTCGCTGAGATGCGCGAGCAGGCACAGGCGGAGGCTGACCGCCTGGTTGCCAATGCCCACACCCAGATCGAGGCTGAGCGGGTAGCAGCCTTGACTTCCCTTCGGGCCGAGGTCGGGACGCTCGCCACCGAGCTTGCCGAGAAGATCGTTGGTGAGTCACTGACTGACGATGAGCGTCAGCAGCGTGTCATCGACCGGTTCCTGGCTGACGTCGAGGCGCAGAGCTCGGGGGCCTCGCACTGATGCAAGGAGCGAGTCGAGAGTCGCTGTCCGCCGCTTCCGAGCGGTTGGACACGCTGCTGGCGTCACCGGTGACTGAAGTTGGTGATGTCGCCGAGCGCGCGACTCATTGGGTTGGCCGCTTCATGCCTTCGGTGGCTCAGCGCGTCGAGTCTGTACTGCCGATTGCGGGCCCACTCGGCGTCGGTGACGCGCTCTTCTCAGTCGCGGCGCTGCTGTACGCGCAGCCGTCGTTGCGAGCGGCGCTGACCGACCCGGCACGGAGCGGTGACGACAAGGCCGCCCTTGTGCAGTCGCTGCTCGGCGGCAAGATGGCTGAACAGGTCATCGATCTGCTGAGCGGCATGGTGCGAGCTCGCTGGTCAGCACCGCGTGACCTGGCTGAGGCCGTCTCTCGACTCGGTGTTGAGGCCGTCCTGGTGTCGGCCCAGCGCCACGACCGTCTCGATGAGGTCCAAGACGAGCTGTTTCGATTTGCGGGCATTGTGGCGTCCCACCCGGACTTGCGTCTTGCCCTCACCGACCGGGCACTTCCGGTGGATCGCAAGTCCGACCTGCTGACTGACCTGTTGAAAGAGAAGTCGACGGTCGAATCTGCCCGGCTGATTGTTCACGCGGTGACCGAACCTCGCGGCGTCTCCCTCGAGGGCAACCTGCAGCGCCTGGCGGACGCCGCGGCAGCGCGGCACGAGCGCCAGGTCGCCACGGTGACCGCAGCAGTTCCCCTGACCGAGCGGCAGCGTGAGCGCCTCAGCGGCGCACTCGCCGGGCAACTGGGTCACAACGTTCAGATCAATGTGGTGGTCGATCCCGCGGTGGTCGGCGGGCTTCGCATCGCCATTGGCGACGAGGTCATCGACGGCACCCTGGCGACCAGACTCGACGACGCGCAGCGGCGCATCGCCGGGTAGCACGACTGACCTACCGGTCGCCGACGGCGGCCGGAGACAACAAGGAGCGAGAGAAGTCATGGCGGAACTCACGATTCGGCCCGATGAAATCAAGGACGCGCTGTCGCGGTTCGTCTCGTCGTACACCCCTGAGACTGCCTCACGTACCGAGGTGGGCCGGGTGCTCGAGTGCGGTGACGGAATCGCGCGCGTCGAAGGGCTTCCCTCGACGATGACCAACGAGATCCTCGAGTTCGAGGGCGGCCTGCGCGGCGTGGCCCTGAACCTCGACCTGCGCGAGATCGGTGCGGTGCTGCTGGGCGACTTCAGCCACATCGAGGAAGGGCAGGACGTTCGCCGTACAGGTGACATCCTGTCGGCGCCCGTCGGCGACGCCTTCCTCGGACGCGTTGTCGATGCACTTGGCAACCCCATCGATGGCCTCGGCGCCATCGAGGCCGAGGGACGGCGCGCGCTCGAGGTGCAGGCGCCCTCAGTCGTGCAACGCCAGCCGGTGAAAGAACCGCTGCAGACGGGCATCAAGGCAGTTGACGCCATGACCCCGATCGGGCGCGGCCAGCGTCAGCTGATCATCGGAGACCGCCAGACCGGCAAGACTGCGGTCGCGATCGACACGATCATCAACCAGCGCGAGAACTGGGCGTCCGGCGACCCGCAACAGCAGGTGAGATGCATCTATGTAGCGGTCGGGCAGAAGGGTTCGACCATCGCATCGGTGCGGGGTGCGCTCGAGGATGCCGGTGCGCTCGAGTACACGACCATCGTCGCGGCTCCGGCGTCCGATCCGGCTGGGTACAAGTACATCGCCCCCTACACGGGCTCGGCGATCGGCCAGCACTGGATGTACCAGGGCAAGCACGTGCTGATCATCTTCGATGACTTGTCCAAGCAGGCCGAGGCCTACCGCACGGTCTCTTTGCTGCTCCGCCGGCCTCCGGGCCGCGAGGCCTACCCCGGTGACGTCTTCTACCTGCACTCACGTCTGCTCGAGCGTTGCGCCAAGCTCTCTGACGAGCTCGGCGCCGGCTCGATGACCGGCCTTCCGATTATCGAGACCAAGGGCAACGACGTATCCGCATACATCCCGACCAACGTCATCTCGATCACCGACGGGCAGATCTTCCTCGAGACCGACTTGTTCAACTCAGGTGTGCGACCCGCCATCAACGTGGGCATCTCGGTTTCGCGTGTCGGTGGTTCTGCCCAGGTGAAGGCGATGCGTTCGGTTGCTGGCAACCTTCGCCTCAACTTGGCGCAGTTCCGCGAGCTCGAGGCGTTCGCCGCGTTCGGCTCCGACCTCGACAAGGCGTCGAAGGCCTCGCTTGAGCGCGGAGCGCGCCTGGTCGAGCTGCTGAAGCAGCCGCAGTACCGACCCTTGGCGATCGAACGGCAGGTCGTCTCGATCTGGTCTGGCACGACCGGGCAGCTTGACGAGGTTCCTGTTGAAGACATTGCCCGGTTCGAGTCCGAGTTTCTCGACTACATCGGTGCAAGCCACGGCGGCATCTTCGACGTGATTCGTGAAACGAAGGTGCTCGGCGAAGACACCGTGAACGAGCTCACGAAGGCGATCGACACCTTCAAGTCGCAGTTCACCACGACTTCGGGTGAGCTGCTGGTGAAGGACGTTCCGGTTCAGGCGCTGGAAGAGGAAGAGATCGACCCGACCCAGATCACCAAGAAGGTCAAGTGACCGTCTTCTTGGAGTTCATGGGGCGTTCGGAGGCTTGCTGACATGGGTGCGCAACTGCGCGTCGTGCGTCGACGGATTCGTACCGTCCAGGCCACGAAGAAGATCACAAAAGCGATGGAGCTGATTGCCGCTTCACGCATCGTGAAAGCCCAGAACCGTTTGAACGCGACCCGTCCCTATGCCATCGAGCTGAACCGAGCACTCACTGCCGCGGCGACCCACGCTGGCTCGATCGACAAACACCCCTTGTTGGCAGCGCAGCCGTCTTCGGTTCGTGCAGCCGTCATCGTCATCACCGCCGACCGCGGGTTGGCGGGCGCCTATTCCTCGAACGCCATTCGCGAGGCGCAGGCGCTGACGACCCTGCTCCAGGACGACGGCTACGAAGTTGTGCCATACGTCGTCGGGCGCAAGGGCGAGGGGTGGTTCCGGTTCCGCGACCGTGCCGTAGCCAAGTCGTGGACCGGTATCTCTGACCAGCCCACTTACGGTGACGCGTCACTGATCGCGGACGCCGTGCTCGAGCGGTTCTTGCAGCCGACGTCCGAGGGAGGAGTCGACCAGCTGCATCTGGTCTTCACTGACTTCCACAACATGGTGTCGCAGGAGGTTCGGGTGCGCCGGATCCTGCCGCTCGAGGTCGTCGAAGAGAAGGAGGAGGCAACTGGAGTGCTGTCTCCTTTGTACGACTTCGAACCTTCCGCAGAGGCAGTGCTCGACGCCCTGCTTCCACGCTACGTGCGTACCGTCATCTACACGGCGATGCTCGAGTCCGCCGCGTCCGAGCACGCTGCACGGCGTCGGGCCATGAAGGCCGCCACCGACAACGCAGATGACCTCATCAAGTCCTTGACCCGCCAGGCCAACCAGGCCCGCCAGGCGGAGATCACCCAGGAGATCAGCGAGATCGTCGGCGGAGCCGACGCGCTGGCGTCTGTTACCGCGGGAAGTGAGTGAGAAAGATGACTGTCACACAGGACCAGACCACGACCGGAGTGGGTCGTATTGCCCGCGTCACCGGCCCGGTGGTCGACGTGGAGTTTCCGCCAGACGCCATGCCGTCCATCTACAACGCCCTCAGTGTGGAGGTGTCGTTTGGCACCGGTGAAGCCGCTGGTGAGAACCGCACCCTGACCCTCGAGGTCGAGCAGCACTTGGGCGACAACATGGTGCGCGCGGTTTCGTTGCAGCCGACTGACGGGCTCGTGCGTGGCGCCGAGGTGAAGGACTCTGGCGCGCCGATTTCAGTTCCGGTCGGTGACGTCACCAAGGGCCACGTGTGGAATGCACTGGGCGAGTCGCTGGACGTCCCGACCGCGTCCCTGGAGATCACCGAGCGCTGGCCGATCCACCGCCAGGCGCCGCCCTTCGACCAGCTGGAGTCGAAGACCCAGATGTTCGAGACCGGCATCAAGGTCGTTGACCTCATGACGCCATACGTCCAGGGCGGAAAGATTGGTTTGTTCGGTGGTGCCGGTGTCGGCAAGACCGTCCTGATCCAGGAAATGATCTACCGAGTCGCTGAGAACTTCGGCGGTGTGTCGGTGTTCGCTGGTGTCGGTGAGCGCACCCGCGAGGGGAACGACCTCTTCGGTGAGATGACTGAGTCGGGAGTCATCGAGAAAACCGCACTGGTCTTCGGACAGATGGACGAGCCGCCGGGCACACGACTTCGAGTCGCGCTGTCCGCGCTGACCATGGCGGAGTACTTC
>JBJMHG010000105.1:0-12070 GCA_045807485.1 Actinomycetes bacterium | reverse complement strand
ATGCGCGTGCAGTCGAGGTCATAGCCGCGAACCAGGCAGATGTCGAACGGGCCGTCGGATCGGGCACGGCCGCCGGTCTGGTCGATCGGCTCACATTGACGCCAGAGCGGCTCGCGTCGATTGCCGATGCACTTCGCGATGTCGCTGAACTGCCCGACCCGGTGGGCGAAGTGGTACGCGGATACACGCTTCCGAACGGTTTGGAAGTTCGTCAGATGCGCGTGCCGCTCGGTGTGATCGGAATCATCTACGAAGCCCGCCCGAACGTGACCGTGGACGCGGCTGGGCTCGGCCTCAAATCCGGCAACGCGGTGCTGCTACGAGGGTCATCCTCCGCATTCGAGTCGAACACTGCGTTAGTAGCAGTGATGCAGGATGCGCTTGAGGCGTCCGGTCTGCCACGTCACTGCATCCAGCTCGTTCCGGGCACGACCCACGAGGCCGCCAAGCATTTAATGACCGCTCGCGGACTCGTCGACGTCTTGATTCCGCGTGGTGGTGCCGGACTCATCCGCTCGGTGGTTGAAGAGTCAACGGTCCCAGTGATCGAGACCGGTGTTGGCAATTGTCATGTCTACATCGACGCTGACGCTGACATCGACAAGGCAGTGCGGCTGCTGCTGAATGCGAAGACCCAGCGCACGAGCGTGTGCAACGCGGCCGAGACGTTCTTGGTGCATGCCGACATTGCTGACCAGTTCCTGCCACCGGCTCTGGCCGCTCTCGATGCAGCCGGTGTCACCGTGCACGGAGACGGGCGCATCCGCCGGGCCGCAGAGCGCAGCGATGTTGCTTTCGAGGATGTCACCGATGAGGACTGGGCCGCGGAGTACTACTCGCTCGACATGGCCGCTGGAGTGGTCGACTCCCTCGACGAAGCGATCACCCACATTCGGCGGTGGTCTACGGGTCACACCGAAGCAATCGTGACCGAGAACCAGAGCGCAGCTCGGCAGTTCGTGGCCCAGGTCGATGCAGCGGCAGTCATGGTCAATGCTTCCACGCGTTTCACCGACGGTGGCGAGTTTGGGTTCGGGGCTGAGATCGGCATCAGCACCCAGAAGCTCCATGCTCGCGGGCCCATGGGCCTCGCTGAGCTGACCAGCACGAAGTACGTCGTGACCGGGGACGGCCACATTCGCGAATAGCACCCAGGGAGTGGCCTGGCGTAGATGCGTGCCGTGTTGGGTAGGCTCTCCCCGTCCGGTTTCGAGTAGCAGAGGTGAAGCATGCACACTCTGATCCTGCTGTCAGAGACGGTGGCTCAGGAAGAGAAGGCGTCCTTACCGCTCGCGATTGGTCTCGCGTGCAGTGCCTTCGCGGCGTTCAGCATCCTCTTGATCGCGGTCACCCGACTCAATCCTGACCGCTGATCACGGTCGCTCACGTCGCTGTCTCACCGCTTGATGACGCCAGTAGGGTCGCGAGCATGCGTCGAATCGGGGTCATGGGTGGCACCTTCGATCCCATTCATCACGGACACCTGGTGGCAGCGAGCGAGGTGGCGGCATCGTTTGATCTCGAAGAAGTGGTCTTCGTGCCAACTGGCGCTCCCTGGCAGAAGGTCGAGCGTGAGGTATCGCCGCCTGAGGACCGTTACCTCATGACCGTGATCGCGACGGCGTCCGATCGGCGCTTCTCCGTGAGTCGGGTCGACATCAACCGCGGTGGGCCTACTTACACGATCGACACACTTCGCGACCTTCGCGCCGGCTACCCCGATGTTGGCGAGTTCTTTTTCATCACTGGCGCCGATGCGTTGGCCCAGCTGCTGAGCTGGCGTGACGTCGAGGCGCTCTACGCGCTGGCGCACTTCGTCGGTGTCACTCGTCCGGGTCACACACTGGTTGACCCTGGCCTTCCGTCCGGCGAAGTGACGTTGGTGGAAATCCCCGCGCTGGCGATCTCGTCGACCGACATTCGCGGCCGAGTGGCGGCGGGTCGGCCGATCGACTACCTGGTTCCAGACGGGGTCGCGCGCTACATCACCAAGCGAGGGCTGTATCGAGGGGATCAGGTATGAGCCCCGGTCGGCGGCATTCCGGAGACCAGGATGGCAAGGGCGAGAAGTCGTCCTGGAGACGTCGCAAGGACGAAGTGTCGATCGCTGATCGGCTGAACCAGCCGAAGCAGCCTGAGACTGACCCGCCGCCTCCTGGATCGGTTCTGCCCGGACAAGACACCGAGCGCACCGAGCGGTCGGCGAACAAAGCCAAGCGGCGCGAGTCGGTCGCGAAACGTCAGCAACAAGACCGGAGCCCCGGCAAGCAGCCTCAGCGGGCTCCTGGAACGGTGCTGCCTGGCAAGGGCGACGCGGCGGCAGTGCCCTCGCAGACCCGCAAACAGCTCCGCCAGCAACGTGAAGAGCAGAAGCGTCAAGAGCGGCAACGATGGGGGCTGACTGGGCTCGCGGTAGTCGCTGTTGTCATCGTCGGGGTGCTCGTCGTCGTGTGGATTGCGGGACGTGACGGTAGTGAGCCCGTGGCATCAGCTACAGGGCGCACAGAGCAGACCCTCACGATGACGCTGGCCGCCGAGAACGCGCCGGCGACGTCCGGCGCGTTGATGGTCAACGACCCCGCACACTCGTCTGCAGCATCGGTGTTGGTGCCTTCGCGTCTGTTCGTGGAAGGGGCCACCCCGAACGGAATCCCCTTCGGCGAAACGGTTCTGCTCGGTGATGACGCCGCGCCCGGAAATGCCCTCGCTGACACGCTTGACGTTCTGGTCGACAACACGTGGCAGATGTCTGACGCGATGCTTGAGAAGCTGGTCGACAAGGTCGGCGGCGTCCTCGTGGATGTCGATGTCGATGTCGTTGATGGCCGCGACATCGTGGTGACTGCTGGTGATGCTCAGTTGCTGAAGGGAAGAGAAGCAGTTGCGTACGCCAACTACTTGGCCAGAGGCGAAGTCGAAGAAGCGCGCCTAGCAAGATTCGGCGACGTGCTCGATCAACTCATGCAGCGCCTGCCTGACAACCGTGACACCTTGGTCGATCTCTTCACCCAGGTAGACGCCACCGACCGAGCGACCCTCAACGTCGACGAGCTTGCGGATTTCGCGCTCTCGTACGGAGACATTGCTCGTGGCGGTGACGCGGCTTACCAGTCTTTGCCGACGACGATTCTCGACTCGAGCGGGAACCTTCCCGCGCTGGACGTCGACCCAGAGGGCGTGGACCGGCTGCGAAGTGGACTGCTCGCTGACTCGCTGCCGCCGGACGCGGGCGGTGATCAGATCACGGTGCTCGTCCAGAATGGAGTCGGCACCCCTGGGCTCGTCGAGCATGACGCCGCGAACCTTCTGCAGGGCGCCGGATACGACTTCCTGAATGGCGGAAACGCCAACACCTTCGGGGTGAAACAGACCATCGTGCTGATCCCCGACTCGACGCCGGCGTCGGTGACCCTCGGTGAAGGCGTCGCGTCGACGCTGGGGGTGCCGTCCTCGGCCGTCGAGGTCAGTGACCAGGGGAGTTCTGTGGCAGACGTGATCGTGGTGTTGGGGGAGGACTTCAAGCCGTGAGAGGCTGTTTTGGACAGGGCCGCGCAAGCGGCTGATCAAAGTCGTTAGGGAGCTGTGTGACCGCGAGTTCCGAGTCCATCCACCTGGTGCGCGAGGCCGCCAGCGCGGCGTCCGACAAGCTCGCTGTCGACGTAGTGGCGTTCGACGTTAGTGAGCAGCTAGCAATAGCGGATGCCTTCGTGCTGTGTTCTGCATCTAACGACCGACAGGTACGCGCGATCGTCGAAGCGATCGAGGAACGCCTCGGCGGCGATGGCGCGAAGCCCACCCACCGAGAGGGCGAGCGTGAGAACCGTTGGGTGCTGTTGGACTACCTCGACGTGGTCATTCACGTTCAGCACGAAGAAGAACGCTCCTATTACTCGCTCGAGCGGTTATGGGCCGACTGCCCGACCATTCCGCTCGATGACACGGTCGAGGTATCGCGCTGAGCGTCGAGTTCACACCCGGAGAGCAACGGCGACGGATCGTGCTCTGGCGCCATGGCCGCACGGAATGGAACGACTCGAGACGTTTTCAGGGCCAGCTCGACGTGGCGCTCGACGAAGTCGGCCGAGCGCAGGCGGTACGGGCCGCTGCACAGCTTGCATTCCTAAATCCGCAGCTGATCGTGTCCTCCGACTTGATGCGAGCCGCTGAAACGGCTGAAGCCCTCGCCCAGGCGTCGGGGCTGCCAGTGCAGACCACACCGGCTTTGCGCGAGACCCACGGCGGAGACTGGCAGGGTCGATTCGCGGACGACCTGAAGGCCGACCCTCTCTACACGCAGTGGCTGGCCGGCGAGGACGTTCCCGCCGGAGGCGCGGAGACTCGGTCAGATGTCGGGAAACGGGCCATCGAAGCGGTCGACGACCTGGTCGCGGAGCTCGAGGAGGGTCGGGTCGCGGTGGTCGTGTCGCACGGCGGAACGATTCGCGCTCTCATCGGCATGATGGTGCAACTACCCGTCGAACATTGGCGAGTGTTAGGCGGTCTGGCCAACTGCTGCTGGTCGGTGCTCGAAGAAAGCCGGTCGGGATGGAGATTGGTCGAACACAATGCCGGGAGCTTGCCGCAACGGGTCGTAGGTGACGACCGCTGAAACTGAGCGTGGCTCAGTTTTGGAGCGGCTCCTGGCCCCCGGTAGGCTGGCCCATCTGGGGCTATGGCGCAGTTGGTAGCGCGTCTGCATGGCATGCAGAAGGTCCGGGGTTCGAATCCCCGTAGCTCCACTTTTTTCCGGCCTCTCACCTGTGCTCAAGGACTGAGAGATCGCGTACCGCGAACCGCCGGTGCTGAATGTGCTCCTCGATGACCGTGAACAGGCAATCACGAACCGTCACGGTCTCTTCGCCCCAAGCCGGTGCCGGAGATCCGGTACGCGACTCATCGAGCATTGCTTCGTCGAGGACTGCCAGCGCATTGTTCATCTGTGATCTCCTCGCCGCATGTGCTTCCAGAACCTCCGACAGCGACGGCTTGGCGTCCACGTTGATACCCATGTCCCTGGCTCCTTCTGGCGGGTATCCGGCGGTAGGGAGTGACAGCTCATGGAATGGGAGTTCGATTCCGTGGAGCATGCGTCCGACCCACACATCGGTGGCAAACACCAAGTGACGGATCGTCTCGATGAAAGACCACTCATGGTCGACCCGCTCGTCAAGCGCTTCGGGTGGCAGGCGTTGAGCGCGAATGACGGTGGCGTCCCACAGCTCTTCGACGGTGCGCCAGGTTGCGCGAAAGTCATCCGCAGTCTTCATTCCGCGCATCTGTATCAGCTCGGGAAACCGGCGATCGAGCTCGGCGTCCACGTAGGTCGTGACATCGACATCGTCGACGATGACCGTGCCCGCTCGTCCGGCGTGGCCGTTGATTCTGAGGTTGCTGATGTCCGATCCCACGATCTTCACGTCATTGAGATCGCAGGCGCGTAGTACCGAGCCGCTGAGGTCGACGTGCCAGAAATATGAATCGCGCAGTTCATCGGTGTCGCGAAACTCCATCGGCATAGCGCCTCCTTTGAACGACCGGCTGGGGCTCTAGCCAAGCACCGCCCAATCGGCGAGCAATCAACCCTCGGGCCCAAGAAGTTGATCAGCGCCGTCGTGAGTCCGAGCTGTAGTGAGGTGCTGCTGCCACCTCACCGTCGGCGGGGGCGCACTATGACGGATTCGCCCGAGTTCTCACCACCCGCGGCTCGATCAGCGCCCAGATCCGGCGTCCAAGTGGGTGGACTTCGGGCCGTTTCAGTGCGCACTCTTGGGGGCGTGCGTCAAGGTGCCATCGATGACTGACGACAAGCCCATCGTGACCATGTCCGGTTCATCCGGCCCACCCGATCTCGACGACGTCCTGCATGAGGACGCCGTGCGATCGACTCTGCCCATACTGGGGGGATGTCGTCGGTCGCCCTCCTTGGCTTGGCCATGATCGCGGCGCTTACCCATCTGCCTGTCGGCGCGGTGGTGGGACTGGGGGTCGCCACCGGGCTGCTGGGAAGCCTGACGTTGATCAGCTGGATTTGGCGGCACACGCTGCCCATGCCCGAAGTGATCGCGGTTGGCATGGTCCTGATTCCGGCCGGAGCCGGCGTGCTGGGCCTGATTCTGTCCAACGACGTCACGTGGTCTTTGGCGGTGCTGGTTGCTCTTGCGTTGGTCGGTACCAGCGTGCTGTCCACCCGGTGGGTCGTCGCTGCCGTGTACACGATCTGGGTGGGTTGGTTGGCCGGAATCGCCGCGGCCGACCTACCTGAGTGGCCACTGGGCTGGCTGGGCGCTGGAGCCGTCGTGACCGCCGCTGGCGTGATGTCTGCGGTGAGTAGACGTCGCATGGCCGAACGGCTGGGAGAGCTCGCTGCAACAGCGGCGCAGGCTTCGGTGCGCGATCCGTTGACCGGACTGGTCAACCGCAAGGGCCTGTCGATGATGGGCCAGCAGATCGTCGAGACCGCTCGCCGTTCAGGCGACGCGGTTCACTGTGTGTATATCGACATCGACCAGCTTCGCCACGTCAACGAGGTGCTGGGCCACGAATACGGTGACGAGGTGGTCGTCGCGATCGCGGACGCGCTTCGATCAGTAACCCGCGGCACCGACATCGTCGCCCGCTGGGGTGGCGACGAGTTCTGCGTGATCGGTCCGGGGCCAGGAATGAGCCCGATGGAGCTAGAGCGGCGCTTGCGAGAGCGGGTCCTGCTCAGCCCGCCTGTTCCGGTCGACGTCTGGGAGCCGAAGGTGTGCGCGGGCGGAGCGATGCTCGCCCCGTGGGACTCAGGCACGCTCGACACGCTCCTCGGCAAGGCCGACCAAGAGATGTACCTGCGTCGCGCGCTCCGGCGGGGTGGACCGAGGTCGCGACGGGCGGCGTCCACCTCGGAAGAGGAACAGCAGCCCAACTGACCCCGGGGGTGTCGAACCCCGCGGTGGGCCCAAAGGTGGGGGACTACCCTGGGCTGTCGTGACCGATACGCACGCCGCGCCCGCCGCTGCCGCTGAAGGTGATCTGGACGCGCGCGAACCGCGCGAGCAGTACGACGTGCTCGCCGTCCAGGACAAGTGGCTTCCGATCTGGGACGAGCTGGCGCCATTTCGTTCCGGACGCCCCGACGACCCGCGCCCCAAGAAGTACGTCCTCGACATGTTTCCGTATCCCTCCGGTGACCTTCACATGGGTCACGCCGAGGCGTACGCGCTCGGTGACGTGGTGGCGCGCTACTGGGTGCAGCGTGGGTTCAACGTCATGCACCCGATCGGCTGGGACGCCTTCGGGCTACCGGCAGAGAACGCGGCAATCAAACGTGGTGTCGACCCAAACGCCTGGACCTACGAGAACATCGCGACGCAGAAGGCGTCCATGCGACGGTACGCGTGTTCCTTTGACTGGGACCGCCTGCTCAACACGTGTGACCCCGAGTACTACCGATGGAACCAGTGGCTCTTCCTGCGCTTCTTCGAGAAGGGCTTGGCATACCGAAAACCCTCGATGGTCAACTGGTGCCCGAAGGACCAGACGGTGCTCGCCAATGAGCAGGTGGTTGGCGGACTCTGCGAGCGATGTGACACGCCCGTCACCAAGAAGAAGCTGACCCAGTGGTACTTCAAGATCACTGACTACGCCGATCGTCTGCTCGAAGACATGGAGCCCCTGCACGGCCAGTGGCCGGAGAAGGTTCTCTCGATGCAGCGCAACTGGATCGGACGCTCGTCCGGTGCAGACGTGGCGTTCGAGATCGAAGGTCGCGACCAGGCCGTGACGGTGTACACGACGCGGCCCGACACGTTGTTCGGCGCCACGTTCTTCGTCGTGGCAGCGGACTCTGACCTCGCTGCCGAGCTCGCGTCAGGAGCTTCCGCCGACGTGCAGAAGCAGTTCGCTGAGTACCTCGAGCAAGTACAGCGAACCTCAGAGATCGACCGGCTCAGCACCGATCGTCCGAAGACCGGCGTCTTTCTGCAGCGCTACGCCATCAATCCGGTCAACGGTGAGCGGTTGCCGATCTACGCCGCCGACTACGTCCTGGCGGACTACGGACACGGCGCAATCATGGCGGTGCCCGCGCACGACCAGCGCGACCTCGACTTCGCGCGGGCCTTCGACTTGCCGGTGCGCGTCGTGGTCGACACCGACGGAGAAGACCCGGCGGTCAGTGGTATCGCGACCACCGGTGACGGCGAGCTGGTGAACTCTGGTCCGCTCGACGGTCTCCGCAAAGAAGCGGCGATCGCCAAGATCATCGAGATCCTGCGGAGCAACCAGCACGGGGACGCCGCGGTCAACTACCGCCTGCGCGACTGGCTGATCTCTCGACAGCGCTACTGGGGTACCCCGATCCCGATCGTGTACTGCCCCGACTGTGGCGAAGTGCCAGTGCCGGACGACCAACTGCCGATCACGCTGCCACCATCGGCCGGACTCGACATGACTCCAAAAGGAACGTCGCCGCTGGGCGGAGCGACTGATTGGCTCAACGTTCCGTGCCCGACCTGCGACGGGCCGGCCACCCGCGACACCGACACCATGGACACGTTCGTCGACTCGTCGTGGTACTTCCTGAGGTATCTGGATCCGCATCTGGAGACCGCTCCGTTCGACCCGGACGCGGCTCGAGAGTGGCTGCCGGTCGATCAGTACGTCGGCGGAGTAACTCACGCGATCTTGCACCTTCTGTACGCCCGATTCTTCACGAAGGTGTTGCACGACCTGGGGTACATCGAGTTCACCGAGCCCTTCACCCGACTGCTCAACCAAGGCATGGTGTTGATGAGTGGCTCGGCGATGAGCAAGTCCCGCGGCAACCTGGTGCGGCTCTCGGACGAGCTCGACACCAACGGTGTGGACGCGATCCGGCTCAGCATGGTCTTCGCCGGACCACCCGAAGACGACATCGACTGGGCCGACGTCTCTGCCGGAGGCTCGCGTAAGTTCCTGTCACGAGCCTGGCGACTTGCCGGTGATGTCGCCTCCGTGCCTGGCACCGATCCGGCGTCCGGTGACCCCAACCTGCGAAGGGCGACGCACCACGCCCTCAAAGAGGGCGCACACGCCGTCGAGTCCTTCCGTTTCAACTCGCTGGTGGCGCGCACGATGGAACTCGTCAACAGTGCCCGCAAGGCCATCGACTCCGGCCCCGGCGCGTCTGATCCTGCAGTGCGTGAAGCCGCGGAGTCGGTGGCAATCATGCTGTCGCTCGTGGCTCCCTTCACTGCTGAGGAGATGTGGGAGAAGCTCGGCCACACACCCACGGTCGCTCTGGCCGGATGGCCAGAGGTTGACGAGTCGCTGCTGGTGCAAGAAACCGTGACGTGTGTCGTACAGGTAGCCGGCAAGGTGCGCGCACGCCTTGAGGTGTCGCCCTCAATCGGGGACGACGAGCTACGAGAGCTAGCGGTCGCAGATCCGGCAGTCGAGCGGAGTCTGGCCGGACGCGGGATCCGAACGGTGATCGTTCGCGCACCGAAGCTGGTCAATGTCGTGCCCGCATGAGTCGCGTCGCCGTCGTTACTGACTCGACCGCCTACCTCCCGGCGGCGCAGGCTGCGGCAGCACACGTGACGGTAGTGCCGGTGCAGGTGATCGTTGGCGGGCAAACACTGGACGAGACCGACGTGTCGCCAGCTGACATCGCGGACGCGCTACGGGAGTGGCGGCCGATCTCGACGTCACGACCGTCGCCGTCAGCTTTCGTGCAGGCGTATCAAGCCTTGGCGCTCGAGGGTGCGGAGGAGATCGTCTCTGTTCATCTGTCTGGTGCCATGTCGGCAACAGTCGAGTCCGCCGAGCTAGCAGCCAAAGAGGTATCTATCCCGGTCCGCGTCATTGACAGCCGATCCATCGGCATGGGTTTGGGATTTCCTGTCTTGTCGGCGGCGCAAGCCGCGTCCGATGGTGCCGAGCCGGCCACAGTCGAAGAGATTGCGCGCCGACGAAGCGCTGGGGCGTCAGTCCTGTTCTACGTCGACACGTTGGAGTACCTACGCCGCGGAGGCCGGATCGGTAAGGCTGCCGCCCTCGTGGGATCGGCCTTGTCGGTGAAGCCACTGCTGCATCTGGTTGATGGGCATGTCACGCCGCTCGAGAAGGTGCGCACGACGTCCAAAGCTCTGGCCCGGCTCGGCGAGCTCGCGGTCGAGGGCGTGGGGGAGGGCGCGGCGGACGTTGCCGTGCAGCACCTGGCCAATGCAGATCGCGCCTATGCGCTAGCTGCACGAATCCAGGAGTCGGCCGGTGATGCTGTAGCGGTCACGGTGGGCGAGGTCGGCGCCGTCGTCGGTGCACACGTCGGGCCGGGGATGATCGCCGTCGCCGTCTGCCCCCGGTGATTCCGCGGCGTTAAGGGTCAGCTGAGCCTCATGGCCAGGTCGGGTCATCCGGGTCCGCGTCCAGAGTGCCGCCGTCGACGCAGTCGTTGCTGCGATACGTGTCGGGCATCTGGGGATACACCTCCGCGGCATAGCGGGTCGCCAGCGCGCGCGCCTGTTCAGCGGTAGCTCCGAGATCTTGGGCGACTTCGTCGTCCCGCTGCATCGCTGCGCACTCCGCCTCGGCCTCGTCCCTGATCCCCGCGAGGTGATACGACTCGTGCGCCAGTACGTGCACGGCGATCACCTGCTTGAGGGGCGGGTTCGACTTGTCGCTATGAAGCCAGTCGCGTAGGTCGTTGCACGTGTCGCGTTCGATCCGGCCAGTGTCGGCCGGAGCGCCGTCAGCGTCGAACTGTACATAACCCGCCTCGGAAGTGGCGTCTACCAGGGCGCCCATGAAGCGTTGGCACTCGACCTGCACGTCACGGCCGGCAATGTCGGTGGCCACAGCGGAGAACTGAGCCTCGTCCTGGCGGAACTGCCACTCTTGCCATCCCAAGAAAACGGCCGGTACAAGCAGCACTGGAATGAGGACGGTGTGTCTGTGTCCCATGACGTGACGAATACTCGCTGCCATCGAGCCAGCGAATAGGGCAATGACCAGCCAGGGACGCACCAAAGGAGAATCGGCAGTCGGGCCGAACCCCTGGAGCCGTTCCTCCCCAGCACTAGGCCCGGGTTTCCCCAGCGACTGGCCGAGCGGCAGCCTCGATGAGCTGGCCCGCCTACGGTCGCCGTCATGTTCGCACCCGGACGCCCCGACAGTGCGGCAGTGCGCGCCAGACTGCAGGCCCTCACTCCGCGGTGGGTGCCTACAGAGGCAGATCTAGAGCGTGAGCCAGAGGGCCTTCCCCGAGCGTCTACTGTCCAGCCAAACCGTCGCGATGAACCCGGCTACGAGTCGACGGCGGGGCGGCATTCGCTGCCTGACTCACCGCGCCCGGTCTGGAGGCTCGATGCGTCGGCAGCTCGCGGGCTGCTTTCCTTGACGCTTGCTGGAGCAGCCGGAGCGCTCGTCATGGTGGTCGTCGGCTGGCCACGCGGCGAAGAGGTCCGTAGCTCTCCGCGCGATGAAACGGCGATGGCCAACATTCTCGTCGAGGCGTCGGCCTCACCGTCTGAACAGGCGGGCCTCGTCGTCGTCGATGTTGACGGCAAGGTCGAGCACCCGGGCGTTGTCGAACTGTCCAACGGTTCGCGAGTGATAGACGCGATCAAGGCAGCCGGCGGCACCACTCGGCATGCAGACACCGGTTCGTTGAACCTCGCCGAGATCCTCATCGACGGGCAGCAGGTGGTGATTCCCTCCAAACGCCAAAGCGAGGCTGCATCGCCAGCCCCCGTCGCAGGGTCGACATCAAGTGGCTCAACACCGGCTCCAAGCGCCGGCGCAGCGGTCAGCATCAACTCTGCGTCCGCCACTGAGCTTGAAGTGCTCCCGGGCATTGGGCCCGTTCTTGCCGCGGCCATCGTCGACTGGCGGACGCAGAACGGTGGGTTCACGTCGATCGAACAGCTGCAGGAGGTGTCTGGTATTGGCCCGGCGACATATGCCGAGCTCGCTCCGCTCGTTCGGCTCTAGCCCGTGGTGGTGGGCGAAGCTTCCGATCTCCGCCTCGCGGTACCGGTAGCGGCGTTATGGCTGGGGGCGTGGTGCGCCCCGCTGTTCCGACCGTGTTGGTCGTTCGTGATTGCCGGTG
>JBJMHG010000104.1:0-6567 GCA_045807485.1 Actinomycetes bacterium | reverse complement strand
CCCGATGAAGACCGCGCTTTCGGTGATGGCGACCGAGTAGACGCTGTCAAAGCAGCGCGCCACCCAGAGTGGCTCAACGAAGTCTTGCCCCGCGATGGGGAATGCAATTGCGGTGTCCGAGATGGGGGGACGGTCGCCACCTGACCCGCTCGAGACCACGAAGTACTCATCGTTGGGTGCAATGTCTCCCGCGTAGATGCGTTGGATCCCGCCGACTGTGGTCAGATATTGGTCCCACAAGCGGGTGCGCCACGGGAGCAGCTGTTTGGTCACGGTGTTGATGAGGCCGACCCCGAGCCGATCCTGGCCGTCAATCTTGCGGCCGGTGTGGACCACTAGCAGCTTTCGTTCGTCGTGGGTGAGCTTCAGCTGCTGCACGGTGAGCGTTCCACCCACTCCGATGCCGCCAGAGAGCTGGTTGTCGAACTGGGTGTCGATTGCGCCGGTGCTGGCATTGGCGGCGACGAGCCCGGTCATGGGGACGCCGTTGATCCTGGTGAAGCGCCCACCGATGTACACCGTGGAGTCTGTGGCCTCGAGAGCGGTGGCTGCGTTGTTCGTCGTACCCGTAAACGCAAACGCTGACGCGGGCGCTCCGGTGCTTGGACTCAGCCGCGCCACCTTGTCACGCGGCACTCCGTTGACGTTGTGGAACGTTCCGGCGACGAAGAGTTTGGTGCCGTCCGGCGAGGCTTCGACCGCGTTTACCGCCCCGTCGAAGGTAGGACGGAACGTGGTGTCGACCCGTCCGGTGCTGTAGTCGTAGGCCGCAAGGTAGCGCTGGCTGATCGGGGTCGTATTCCCCGTCTTGTTGGCGATCGAGGTGAACGATCCAGCGATGAAGACGCGAGTGCCAACCACCTCGATGTCCCAGATCTCACCGTTGGCGATCCGTGGGGTGTTGTTGCGCGGGATATCGGGCACGAGCGCGGTGTGGTTCGGCACCGGCTGGTTCTCCGGCACAGCTTGCGGGCCGCCTAGGTCCGTTACCGGATGCGTGCCGGCCGACGCTGCCGGCACCAACACCAGGAGCGGTGCTGTGATTAGCGCGACCGCCAACGCCGCGAACCGCGGCACCCTCATGTGCGTCCCCATCAACGAGTCGCCCCCGAACAGGGGTCGATTCACGCTACCCCGCGTGCGCTTCTACCACTTGGGGGAGTGTCCGGATCCCCCGATCGGCCCAACGTGCTATTCAGTTGGGATTGTCCGTCGGCAAAGGACCCACAGGAATGTGGCCGGCCCTTCAGGTTCTTGCATGGTCACCACGTCGTCGATGATCAGCTCGAACCCTGCGGCGCGGAGTAGCTGGCGATTGCGAGCGGCATCAAAACTGCTGAAGAACATCGGCACTCCCAACCACTCCTCGACCGTGTCGGGGCAACCGCCAGCACCCAGTGACGCCAAGAAGAAGCCGCCAGGCCTGAGCCAGGAGGCGATCCTTGAAAACAGCGCGGCATGCGTATTGCGCGGGACATGCGTGATCGAGTACGCAGCCACGACCGCGTCGAGCGGTTTTTCGGAAATGAAGGTCGACATGTCCGCCTGAATGAACGTGGCACGGGGTACTCGCTCACGGGCCAAAGCCAGCTGGGCCGCCGACAGGTCGATGCCAACGACTTCGAATCGACTTGCCAGGGCCGCAGTGATGGGAACTCCCGCGCCACAGCCCATCTCAAGCACTCGTGCACCGGGCTGGAGGCAGTCCATCAGCCTGGCGACGTAGTGCATCCGAGGATCACCTTCGATGCGGTTGATCCACTCCAAGTGCGTGTTCGCTGCAGCGTCGTATCCGCGCTGCACGATCTGTGACGGTTGCCGGTCGGTACCTCCGGCCTCTTCGGCACGGCCGTGAGTCATGGCGCCGGTCGTCGGTAGGCCGGTGCGCGTCCGGTTCGAACTGGCTCCGTGTGCAGCAGCGGGAGGATCCGCGGCTCCACCAACACTGACAACACGACAACACTGGTTGATCGCACTACGGACGCCGACTGGTCGAGGCGAACCAGCGTTGCCTGCAGCTCGGCGTGCGAAGGTGTCGCCACTTTGCACAAAACGTCAGAGGTGCCGGTTGTCACGTAGGCCTCGAGGACGTGAGGGATCTGTGCCAGGTCGTTCGCAACCTCGTCAAGTGCGCCCTGAGCAATCTCGAGCGTGACGAAAGCCTGGACTTCGAACCCCGCAGCGGCGGCGTCCACCCTCGGTGACCAGCTGGCGATGATGCCCGCATCAACCATCCGCTTGATTCGACTGCCGACGGTGGCTCTCGCTACCTGCGTGATGCGAGAGAGCTCGAGGTCGCCGACTCTCGGGTTCTCGTCCAGCGCTGCAAGCAGGGCAAGGTCGAGGGTGTCGATCGAGTAGGGCTGGAGCATCCTCGCAGTCTAGTCAGTTTGTCTAGTAGAACACCGCTATAGGCAGGCAGTATGTCCAGATTGGTGAGTCCAAGGTGGACATGTTGTCTTACCTAACCTCGGAGGCTTCTCTGGTGAGTAGTACCACGCCGGAAAGGGAACGCCAATGACTGTGGATAGTGCTCTGACCAGCGAAGAGCAGAACGCCGAGCTCGACCTCGAGGCGATGAAGCGGCTGGTTGGCCTGGTCGACTACGACGCTGACAGCGATCCGTTTCCGGTCGTTGGTTGGGACGCGGTCGTGTGGGCCGTGGGGAATGCCACGCAGAGCGCGCATTTCTTCCAGTCCGCGTTCGGTATGGAACTCGTCGCCTACTCAGGGCCCGACACCGGCAATCGAGACCACGTCGCGTATGTCCTGAAGAGCGGAGCGGTGCGCTTTGTGGTCAAGGGCGGCGTCCAGCCGGATAGTGCACTGATCGCACACCACTCCCGACATGGTGATGGAGTCATCGACATTGCACTCGAGGTGCCCGACGTCGACCGGTGTATCGCGCATGCGCGGTCAGTCGGCGCGAACGTGCTCGAGGAACCTCATGAGCTGAGTGACGAGCACGGCGTGGTTCGGGTCGCCGCCATCTCGACGTACGGCGACACCCGTCACACCCTTGTTGACCGTTCCCGTTACGACGGGCCGTATCTACCTGGCTACGTGGAGCGCGGATCGACGTTCACCAAGCGCGAAGGCGCACCGAAGCGAATCTTCTCGGCGCTCGATCACGTCGTAGGCAACGTCGAGCTCGGACACATGGATGAATGGGTTGAGTTCTATCGCCGTGTCATGGGCTTCGTGAACATGGCGGAGTTCATCGGTGACGACATTGCCACCGAATACTCGGCGTTGATGTCGAAAGTGGTGGCGAACGGCAACCACCGAGTCAAGTTCCCCTTGAACGAGCCCGCTGCTGCCAAGAAGAAATCTCAGATCGACGAGTACCTGGAGTTCTATGGAGGTCCGGGCGCACAGCACCTGGCCCTTGCCACCAATGACATCGTTCAGACTGTCGATGTCCTTCGCCAAGAGGGCATCGAGTTCTTGCGGACACCGGACTCGTACTACGAGGACCCCCAGCTTCGGGCGCGGATCGGCCACGTGAGGGTACCTGTCGAAGAGCTCCAGAAGCGCGGCATCTTGGTGGATCGAGACGAGGATGGGTACCTGCTGCAGATCTTTACCAGGCCCATCGGCGACCGGCCGACGGTGTTCTTTGAGTTCATCGAAAGACATGGTTCGCTCGGTTTCGGAAAGGGCAACTTCAAAGCCCTCTTCGAAGCCATTGAGCGGGAACAGGAAAAGCGCGGGAATCTCTGACCTGAACCGCCAGTCGAACTAACCAGACCGCAAGGGATCACCGTGGCTCACTACCAGCGCAGGGGACAGGTACCGCCGAAACGGCACACTCAGTTTCGCGACGTCGACGGCAACCTCTACCGCGAAGAGCTGATGGGTCAAGAGGGCTTCTCGTCCGACTCGTCCTTGCTCTACCACGTGGGAATACCCTCGTCGCTGGTAGATGCTCGTGACTGGCAGCTCCCGGACCAAGGGCTGACGCCCAATGAACCGTTGCTCCCAAGGCATCTGAAACTGCATGACCTCTTCGACGACGAGAGCTGGAAGTCTTCTGACGCCGTCAGGGGTCGTCGTTTGGTGCTCGCGAATGGCGACGTGCGGATCAGCTACGTCGTCGCAGGCGAGCCCTCTCCGTTGTACCGAAACGGGGTCGGTGATGAGTGTGTCTTCGTCGAGTCTGGACGCGCATCGGTCGAGACCGTCTTCGGCGACATCGACGTGGCGTCCGGCGACTACGTCGTCATACCTCGGGCAACCACGCACCGCTGGGTTCCGGCGTCCGGTGAACCACTGCGGGTCTACGCCATCGAGGCCAACAGCCACATCGCACCGCCGAAGAAGTACCTCTCACGCTACGGCCAGCTGCTCGAGCACGCCCCGTACTGCGAGCGCGACCTTCGGGGTCCTACCGAACCACGCGTTGTCGAGGTGCATGACGTCGAGGTTTACGTGAAGCACCGTGGTGCCGGCCCAACCGGCCTCGCCGGGTCTGTGCATGTCGTTCCCGACCACCCCTTCGATGTCGTGGGCTGGGACGGCTGCCTGTACCCATACGCATTTAACGTGTCTGACTTCGAGCCGATCACCGGACGCGTGCACCAACCGCCGCCGGTGCATCAGGTCTTCGAGGGCTACAACTTCGTGATCTGCAACTTCGTTCCACGCAAGGTCGACTATCACCCGTTGTCGATCCCGGTGCCCTACTACCACTCCAACGTGGACAGCGACGAGGTCATGTTCTACGTCGCTGGCGACTATGAAGCACGGGCCGGTTCGGGCATCGGTCCTGGTTCCATCTCTCTGCATCCAGGTGGTCATTCGCACGGGCCTCAGCCCGGAGCAGTCGAGCGAAGCTTGGGCGCAGAGGCGTTCGATGAGCTGGCCGTGATGGTTGACACCTTCCGCCCCTTGCTGCTCGGCGAAGGTGGTGTCGCGGTAGACGACGGCGCCTATGCCTGGAGCTGGTCAGGACGGGGTCCGGAAGCATGACCCTCAGCGAGCAGCAGTCCGCACCTGACGCCGTACCGGCTGGGCCCTTGGCGGAGGCGGACGTGTGGTTCGGAAGGTTCTTCGACGATGCCGCACTTTTTCCTCCTCGACGCGCACACGCGACCGATGCCGTGGTGGAGCACCGGGCATGGCGCAAGTCGGGCTATGCGTCCTTCGTGGGTCCGCTCGTCTGCTCTGACGCTCAGTGGCGCCGCGTGAAGGAACAGCTTGACGACGGCGACGCTTTCGACATCGCACTAACGGTCCCCGGTGGCGTAACCGCGCTCGGCCAGGCCGTGGCCCCGCTCGAGAGGGCTAACGTCTCGCTCACTCAGATCGAGGTTGCGATCAACAGCGTCGACGAGGTCGCACAGGTTGTGGACTTCGTTCGTGACGTCAGTGCACCTGGTCGGCATACCTACGTTGAGCTTCCGCTTGCACTATTGACCACAGAGGTCTGTTCGGAAGTCGCCGCAGCAGGATTACGCCTGAAGGTGCGTACGGGAGGGATCACGGCGGACGCTTTTCCCTCCGAGCTTGAGCTTGCGTCAGCCATCCTGGCCTGCGTCAAGGCGGATGCGGCCTTCAAGCTGACCGCAGGGCTGCACCATGCAGTGCGGCATCGAGACGTGAACACCGGCTTTGAACACCACGGTTTCTTGAATGTGCTGTTGGCGACGTCTGCTGCGGTACGGGGCAGTGACGCCTCATGTGTGGCAACCATGCTGGGACTGGAGCACCCCACGACGATTGCTGCCTCGATTCGCGCACTCGACCATGCCTTGGCCGAGGCCGTCCGGCAGCACTTCATCTCGTTCGGAACCTGCAGCATCGACGAGCCGATTGAAGACCTCGTACGTCTCGGACTGATCGCGGAGGCACCGTGATGTCCGTCGACCAGAGCGCCGCATCCGATACTTGGCTCGACCTGGACGACGGCGACCTCTTCGGACTGCAGACGCTGCCCTTCGGTTCGTTCTCGGCCAGGCACCTGCCGGGCCCCCGGGTAGGGGTACGGGTTGGGGACGCGGTGTTGGACTTGACCGCGGCATCGCACTTGCTCGGACGCCGACAAGCGCAGATGTTCGTGAACGGAACGCTTGATCGTTTCCTCGCAGCTGGACCGGACGCGTGGTCCAACGTTCGCGGTGCACTCATCGACTGGTTCACCGACCGGTCATATCTTGGGACCATCGAGCCCCTGATGGTGTCGCTCGCTGACATCAAGCTCCGCTTACCATTCACGGTTGCGGACTACGTCGACTTCTACGCGTCCGAACACCACGCAACCAATCTGGGGCAGATGTTCCGCCCCGGACAACCCGCGCTCACCGAGAACTGGAAGCAGCTGCCGATTGGATATCACGGCAGGGCCGGAACAGTCGTCGTATCGGGAACTCCCATTGTCCGACCTCAGGGGCTGCGCCGGACGGGTGCCAGCGGCGCCGTCGCATATGGCCCATCGAATCGGCTCGACATCGAGGCAGAGCTGGGCTTTGTCGTCGGAGTTCCGTCTGACCTCGGCACGTCGGTACCGCTGAGTGGTCTGGATGACCACGTCTTCGGAGTGTGTCTTGTGAACGACTGGTCTGCCCG
>JBJMHG010000103.1:0-3030 GCA_045807485.1 Actinomycetes bacterium | reverse complement strand
GAGCGTGTGCAGAAGGCTCTTCGAGTGTGTCCGTTGTGGCATTGCCTTGCTCCGTTCGTTTGAGCGCCGAGGCCGCCACTTCGACGCGGATCTCTTTTGTCTGGGCATCCGCTGCCGCGACGGAATCGAGAGAGCTATCGGCCTGCGTCAACGAGGCCAGTCCCTAGATCGGGGGATCGGTCCCGCGGATCCCCAAAGCGAGGGATACACGGGCCAACGGCCCAGGGCGATGAACGGGAGCGATTGAGCTAAGGCGGCGCGGCCACGCCGAACGACGTTCTTCTGGAGGTCACAAGGTTGGCTCCTCATACCGCCGCTGTTTCCCATAGCTCGTCACGCAACCCCCGCTCATTCGTATCTCCAATGAGCCGGACCGCTTCCGCGCGCCGAAAGGCTCGCTTCTTTCGACGAAGGGAGGTGAATCAGGTGCTGAGGCTTTTCGACGCTTTCAAGCGCGAAGAGGGGCAGACGATGGCTGAGTATGGCGTCGTCCTTGCTGTGATCACGATCGCCGTTTTCGGCGCACTCGCGCTCCTCTCGGGCAACATCGTCAACGCCCTGACGCGGGTCGCTGGGTACATCACCTAGGACCTTCGCACGGCAAGACGGGGCGGGCTTTTCCTAGTGACGAGCCCGCCCCGTAACTAATTCGCAACTGCATTTCGCCCCCCGAAAAAAGAAGAAGAACCGCAGGACCAAGAGATTTTCGCTTCGAGATCAACAAGGACAGTCAATGACGGAGTTCGCTCTCGTCCTCCCGATCCTGGCCTTCTTGCTGTTCGCGGTCATCCAGTTCGGAATCGTGTTCAACAACTACATCACGCTGACGGACGCAACGAGGGCCGGCGCACGCAAGGCCGCCGTTTCGCGCCGTGCCCCCAATCCGCAGGCAACCTGCATCTCCGCGGTGCGTACCTCAGGGGCCAGCCTGCGGCAGTCTGACCTGACAGCCGCTTGCACCTCCACGTGGCAGCCAGGGGCTGACGTACAGGTCACTGCGACCTATCCCTACTCGATCAGCCTGCTCGGTCTGTTCACGAAATCTGGACGGTTTACAAGCACTACTACGGAGCGAGTCGAATGAAAAAGATCAATCAAAGCGGACAGTCGATGGTCCTGGCCATCGTCTTCCTCACCGTCCTGATGGGCATGGGCGCCCTCGTCCTCGACGTCGGTTCTTGGTACAGAGCGCATCGTCAAGCGCAGTCGACCGCCGATGCGTCGGCGCTCGCCGCCGCGCAGGTGCTTCCTGACACTGCTGCCGCAACCGCTCTTGCGAACCAGTACTCGGCCAAGAACAGCGGGCTGGGCGCCAGCGGACCGCAGATCACATTCAGCCAGCAGGGCTTCGAGGCCGACACAATCCAGGTGACCGTCACTCGTCCGTCGCCAGGGTTCTTTGCGAAGCTGTTCGGCCGCGCCTCGGTCAACGTCAAGGGCCGGGCAACTGCACGCGCGTGGAACGTGGAGCAGGTACGCGGCGTTGCGCCGATCACCGTCAACTTCAAGCATCAAGAGCTGAATTGCACCCGCGGTAACAACCCGACGTGCGCTCCCAACTTCGGCGTCCCGACGACTCTGAACCTCGAGGACATTCACCAGCCCGGCGCGAAGGACGCCGCCGGATCATTCGGACTGATCAACCTCGACCAGCAGTCGGGTGGCAACATCGGCGCTGGAACGCTCGCCGACTGGCTGCTGCAGGGCTATCCGGACTACCTCGGGATCGGCAGTTACAACTCCGCGCCTTCGGCGAACTTCAACAACTCGCAGTTCAGGGCCGCACTCGATCAGCAGATCGGGAAGGAGCTCATGTTTCCGGTCTACCGCCTGCTGAGAGGCCCGGGATCCAACGCGGTCTACACCGTCATCGGCTGGGTCGGGTTCGTGATCACCTCTTACAGCACGAACGGCAGCACGGGGACGATCTACGGCTCATTCAGCCGCTACACGACAGACGGAGTGCCCGCGGAGCACGGCAATGGTGGTGGGGCGCCAGGCCTAGGCGTGCACAAGGTCGAGCTGACCAACTAACCAACCAAGGAGAGAAAGAGACCCGCCGCCATGACTTATCGACTTCGCAACATCGGAATTGCCGTCGCGCTCGCGATCGTCGCGGCGTTGCTGACGACCTTCTACGTGACGAACTACAAGCGCAACGTCCAGCAGAGCGAGGAGAAGGTCGCCGTTTACGTCGCGGCGCGCGACATCCCGCTCGGCACGTCGGGCTCCGACGTTGCCTCCGGCCGAATGATCCGCGTCGACCATGTGCCTCGCCGCAGCGTCGTCCCGGGTGCGATCTCTCAGCCCGACCAGGTCGACAAGCTCGTGGCCGTGCAGCCGATCTACGCGGGCGAGCAGGTCTCGACCCGTCGCTTCGCAACCGCCAAGGAGCAGGGCGTCCGCGCCCAGCTCAAGGGCAACCTCCGCGCGCTCCAGGTGCCCGGCACAACGACACAGCTCCTCAACGGGACGCTGAAGGACGGCGATCGCGTCGACGTGGTCGGTACCTGGCTGATGCCCGAAGACAGCCAGAACCACGTCAGCCGCACGGTGCTGCGCAACCTGCTCGTGCTCGAGGCGCCGAACGAGAACACGGTCTCGAGCAAGCTCAGCAGCAACCCGAACGAGGGATTCAACGTCATGCTGGCGATGACCGATTCCCAGGCGACGAAGTTCTGGTGGATCGTGAACAACGGCGAGTGGTCACTCCAGCTACGCCCGGTCACCGATCCGTCCGACAGCCCAGAGGAGGCACAGACCTCCAAGTGGGAGACCGACGACGGCCTCAACGCAAGCCAGAAGCGCCGCGCGCACGATCCTGGCGCCCTGATCAGGAGTGGTCGCTAATGACGCTCGAAACGCAGACTCAGGTCCGCGAGAAGACCCGCATCTTCATCACGGGCAACTGTGAAGGGCTCGCCGAGCTGAGCGACGCGCTCAGCCGGCACAGCGAGGTCGAGCTCGTCGGTCGGTCGGACCAGGTGCGCGAAGGCGCCGGCCCGCTCACCGGCGGGCACCTCCAGGCCG
>JBJMHG010000102.1:0-6469 GCA_045807485.1 Actinomycetes bacterium | reverse complement strand
CAGTCCGGGGTGCGCATCCATCGTCGAGCGCTACCCCGACTGGTATCCAATGCTTTCGTCTGTCTGAGGACCTGGAGCCGCTCAGTCACCTTTGTCGACTCCCATGTAAGCACCCCTGCCCGACTGGACGGTGGTACCGCGAACCGCTCGTTGATTGACGCGTCTGCGGGTTTGCATCCTTACTTTGAGCGACCTCGCCCAGCCGAGCCCGGTGTTGGCTTTCTGCTAAAGGGACTTCCCCTGAAGACGAGACCCGAGCGGATCTCCTCCTGCACTTTCACAAGCGCGAGCTCGTGCTCCCTGATCCAGTACCACGTGTCCTCCATGTCCAAAATTGGCCGAACCCCAGCAATCCCACCGACTCCTTTGTTTCATGCCCGCAGAGCGTTTCGGCACATGGAGCGCAAGTCCGGCGCAACGGCTAGAGGTGGGTGCGCGCTTGGACGAGTCGCGCCGCGACCTCCCGTAGCAGAGCTCGCACGAAGGAAGGCTCCGTCTCGAGAAGAGTCTCAAACGTTTGCCTCGGGATCGCGAGAATCCGTGCATCGGTCTTGGCGCGCACACGCGCGATCCGCGGAGACTCCGGAACCAGGAGGGCTAGTTCGCCGAAGAACCCATAGGGCTGAATCTCGATGTGCAGCGAGCCGCGCTCGACGACTACGGAACCCTCGAGCACGACGAACATCCCGGCGCCGGGGTCACCAGCATTTACCAAAGTTTGTCCGGCAGCCACATCTATCACTCCCCCCGCCGTGACGACCGGCGCTGACTGCTCACTGATCTGGGCGAATAGGGGAATTTTTGAGACGTCGGTGTCGACCATGACCGCCGTTGTACCAGGTTCACGCGGTTGAGGCCGCCCGAGGTCGTGAGTAGATCGCATTGCTAGGGTCCCCTGCGGTTGCGGTAGCCGCACCTTGCCGGGTTAGGCATCCCTGGAGGAACGTCGGGCGAGGAGTGCCGGATGAGTAAGGGGCATGCACCCTCGGGAGTCGCGTAGGTTGTCGTTCGCAACGGGGGTGAGCGGGCGAGGCTCTGCGCACAGCACACCAGCGATTCTGATGGTGTCCGCCGTCATTCCCAGACGAGACGTGGTTCTACTCGGGTGATGGCAAGGACTCAAACTTCGAGCAGAACGCCCCCACCTTTCGGAGTGGCGAAACCACGGGTGGTAGGAGCTTGACCGTGCGGCGAAGCTCCCACCGCTCCTTCAACGTCAGTCGCTCGGGTCGCCGCGAGGTTCGACGCGCGGTCTGCCCTGAGCTGGCGGAGGAACAGACAAGTCGGACGGCGCACCATCGGTACGGTGCCCGCGCATACGGCCGCTGTGAGCGTGCGCGGTGGGGTCGCGTCTGGCACGCATCAAGCTCGTGACGGTGGTCACGGTCAAGGTGAACACGATGAAGGCGAGGGACAGCGCCGTGGAAACCTTGGGAACCGCCGGAACGACCTCGTGAACAAAGGTCAAGATGAGCTTGATACCGATGAATCCGAGGATCGCCGACAGACCAATGGCTAGGTAGATCAGCTTGTCGAGCAAGTTGTGCAAGACAAAGAAGAGCGCACGCAGGCCGAGCAAGGCGAAAGCATTTGCGGCGAACACCAGGAATGGCTCTTCGGTCACGCCGAACGTGGCAGGGATGGAATCCAACGCAAAGAGCAGGTCTGTAGATCCGATGGCCAGCAACACCAAGGCCATCGGGGTCCACGCCTTGACGCCGTCGATGTTCACACGGAGTCGGTTCTCGTGGTACTCGTCGGTCACTCGTAACCTACTTCGCGCCATCCGCAGGAGACCGTTGTCATCGAGGTCGGCGTCCTCGTTGCGATGGCGGAACAACTGCACCGCGGTCCAGAGCAAGAACGCGCCGAAGATCACGAAGGTGAAGGCGAAGAGCTCCAATGCTGCTGCACCGACGGCAATGAAGGCTGCACGCAGTACCAGCGCCAGGGCGACCCCGATCACCAAGGCTCGTTGCTGAAGCTCACTCGGAACAGCGAACTTGGCAAAGATGATGACAAAGATGAAGAGGTTGTCGACCGACAGACTCTTCTCCACCAACCACGCGGCGTAGTACTGCGTCCCCAAGTCGCTTCCGGCGTTCGTCCAGACCACCACCCCGAATGCGATCGCCACACCGAGGTAGAAGACCGACCAGAGCGCCGCTTCGCGCATTGTGACGTCGTGGGGATTGCGGCCGACGACCAAATCGACCGCGAGGAGCACCAGAATCAGTCCGACTGTCGCTGCCCACGCCCAGAGCGGGACGTTCACGTGCTCAGCCTCCTTGCGCGACTCGGTCGAGGAGGCAGCCTATCGTTAACTAGCGAAACGCGCTTCGGGTAGTAGCGGACTCACGAGCCACCCGCCTTGCGTGTGTGCAGCAGCGATGCAACGGCCGTCACGGCCAACACCAGCACGATGACGGTGAGGCTGACCGCCACCGAGATCTCCGGCGCCCACGCCACGGGTTCACCCCCATTGATGAACGGCAGCTCGTTGGTGTGCAGGGCCTCCAGGACCAGCTTGACGCCGATGAAGCCGAGCACCACGGCGAGTCCAATGCTGAGGAACACCAAGCGGTCCAAGAGCCCACCAAGCAGGAAGAACAGCTGCCGGAGGCCCATGAGCGCGAAAGCGTTCGCGGTGAAGACCAGGTACGGCTCTTGAGTCAGACCGAAGATGGCAGGGATCGAATCGAGGGCGAACAGCAGGTCAGTGGTACCGATCGCCACCATCACGACCAACATCGGCGTGAACAGCTTGCGACCGTCGACCACAGTGCGAAATTGGTTGCCGTCGTACTTCTCGGTGGTGGGAAGTACCGCCTTGACCCAGCGGATGACCCGGTTCTCGTGAAACTCCTCGGTCTCTTCGTTGTGGCGTGCAAGGTGGTACGCGGTGTAGATGAGGAAGGCACCGAAGATGTAGAAGACCCATGAGAATCGCTCGATTGCCGCGGCGCCGAGGGCGATGAAGATGGCGCGCATGGCCAAAGCGATCGCGATGCCAACCAGCAGGACGAACTGCTGGTTGGCGCGCGGCACTCGGAACCGCGACATGATGATGACGAAGACAAAGAGATTGTCGACCGACAGTGAGTACTCGGTCAGCCAACCGGCATAGAACTGCCCGGCGAACATGGAACCGAACTGCGAGCCGACGAACACGCCGAACGCAAGGGCAGCGCCCACGTAGAAGATCGTCCATAAGGACGCTTCGCGCATCGACACCGCATGAGGACGTCGAGCGGCGAGAAAGAAGTCGAGGCTGAAAACCAGCACCAACACGACGAGTGTCGCCACCCAGAGGTCTGTGCCGACGTGCACGGGACTCCTCGGAAGCTACTTCGGGGTGGCCGGAAAAGTCATTCTGTCGTACCTGCCCAGCCTCAACTGACGCCGGCCTCACGCATGCCACGAAGCTCTTTCTTTAGTTCGGAGATCTCATCTCGTAGCCGAGCCGCTACCTCGAACTGGAGCTCGGCCGCGGCCGCTTGCATCTGGTCGTTCAGCTGGCTGATCAGATCAGCCAAGTCAGCACTCGGTATTGCCGCGAGGTCGACACTGTGTCGTCCGATCTCAGCGGCACGCGAGCTCAATCCTGGCACCGGAGCCTTTCCTCTGCTCTGGGTGCGGCCTGACCCACCCAGGAGCTGCTCGGTGTCGGCTGACTCGCGGGCCAGCATCTCGGTGATGTCACCGATTCGCTTACGCAGCGGCTCGGGGTCGACGCCGTTCTCTTCGTTGTAGCGCACTTGCTTGGCGCGACGACGATTGGTCTCGTCGATGGCGTGCTGCATCGACGGCGTGATCTTGTCGGCGTACATGTGGACTTCACCTGACACGTTTCTTGCCGCACGGCCGATGGTTTGGATGAGTGACGTCCCCGAGCGCAAGAAGCCTTCTTTGTCGGCGTCCAAGATTGCCACGAGTGAAACCTCCGGCAGGTCGAGTCCCTCACGGAGCAGGTTGATGCCGACCAGGACGTCGTACTCACCCATCCGAAGCTCTCGCAGCAGCTCGACCCGACGTAACGTGTCGACCTCAGAGTGCAGGTAGCGCACCCGAACACCTAGCTCGAGCAAGTAGTCGGTCAGGTCTTCGGACATCTTCTTGGTCAACGTTGTGACGAGTACGCGCTCTTCGCGTTGCTCTCGCAGTCTGATCTCATGCAGTAGGTCGTCGATCTGGCCGGATGTGGGTTTGATGACGACTTGCGGGTCGACCAGCCCGGTTGGCCGGATGATCTGCTCGACAACTCCGTTGCCGCGTCCCAGCTCGTACGAGCCCGGCGTCGCAGACAAGTACACGGTCTGACCAATGCGCTCGACGAACTCGTTGAACGTGAGAGGACGGTTGTCCATCGCGCTTGGAAGTCGGAACCCGTGATCGACCAGGGTGCGCTTACGCGACATGTCTCCTTCATACATGGCGCCGATCTGCGGGACGGTCACATGTGACTCGTCGATGACAAGCAGGAAGTCGTCTGGAAAGTAGTCGAGCAAGCAGTTCGGCGGCGTGCCGGGACCGCGGCCGTCGATGTGCCTCGAGTAATTCTCGATGCCTGAGCACGAGCCCACCTGACGCATCATCTCGATGTCGTAGGTGGTGCGCATGCGAAGGCGTTGCGCTTCCAACAGCTTGTTTTGACGCTCCAGCTCATCCAGGCGCTCGGCGAGCTCGGCCTCGATGTCGTTGATGGCCCGCTCCATCGCTTCGGGGCCCGCAGCGTAGTGGGACGCAGGGAAGATGTAGATCTCGTCGTCTTCGATCAGAACCTCGCCCGTGACCGGGTGCAGCGTTGACAGCTTTTCTATCTCGTCACCGAAGAACTCGACCCTGACCGCATGGAGCTCATAGACCGGGATGACCTCGACGGTGTCGCCGCGGACCCGAAACGTGCCGCGGGTGAAGGCCAGATCGTTGCGTGTGTACTGCACATCAACCAGATGTCGCAACAGCTGTTGGCGTTCGATGGTGTCGCCGACCCGCAGCCGCACCATTCGATCGACATACTCCTGTGGCGTCCCCAGACCGTAGATCGCCGAAACCGTTGCCACCACCACCGTGTCTCGGCGCGTCAAAAGGCTGTTCGTCGCCGAGTAGCGCAGGCGCTCGACCTCGTCGTTGATCGCGGTGTCTTTCTCGATGTACGTGTCGGTTTGCGGAATGTAGGCCTCGGGCTGGTAGTAGTCGTAGTAGGAGACGAAGTACTCAACGGCGTTCCGGGGCAGAAGCTCGCGAAACTCGTTCGCCAACTGAGCAGCCAGTGTCTTGTTGGGCGCCATCACCAGAGTGGGTCGCTGCAACCGCTCCACCAGCCATGCCGCTGTCGCTGACTTGCCGGTTCCCGTTGCCCCGAGCAAGACCACATTTCGCTCACCGGCCTCAATGCGCCGGGCCAGGTCAGCGATCGCCTCTGGCTGGTCACCGCTTGGCACGAACTCCGAGATCACTTCGAACGGCGAAAGGGTACGGGTCAGGTCAGAGGAAGGGCGCACGTACCAACGCTAACCCTCGGGACCGACAGGCGCCGGGGCGCCGGTGAGCTGGCGCCACAACCGGCGGAGCTGCTCCACCGTGGCCCGGCGATCGCCACCGTTGTCCACCACCGTGTCGGCGAGACTGAGCCATTCGTCCCGGCTCGGCTGCGCAGCCATCCGGCTCGTGATCTGGGCATCCTCCAGCCCGCGCGCAAGCAATCGGCTCCTGCGTTCTCCTTCGGACGCGTCCACGACCACCACCAGCGGGAGCTCAGTCGCACGTGTCGCAGTGCCTGACAGGCGGAACGCTGGGATGCGGTCGGGCAGCGGCACCTCGTACACCAGCAGTGGGGCGTCCGGCTTCTCGGCCAGTCGCGCCGATGCCAGCGCCGCTACCCGCGGGTGCACGATGGCCTCCAGCGCAGCCAGGCGCTCCGGCTGAGAGAACACGACGTCGGCCAGGGCCGCGCGGTCCAACGAACCGTCGGACGCGACAACAGTCGGTCCGAACTCAGCGACCACTGCCGCGAACCCGTCCGTGCCCGGTGCCACGACTTCCCGCGCCAGCTGATCAGCGTCTACGACGTGAGCACCCCACTCGGCCAGCACCTCCGCAACCGCCGACTTGCCCGAACCGATGCCTCCGGTGAGCACCACGGCGCGCGACATGGGAACAGTCTGCCGGTTCCGCCGACCCTTGCGCTGGCCCGTCGCACGCATCCGCCGCGCGTCCGCGTACCGTTGGCCCTCGTGACTGAGACCAGAATCGGGTCGTATGACGATGCGCCCGAGTCAGAAGTCTCGACCGTGCTGCAGGTGCCCCTGTTGTGGCGCCAATATCGCTTGCCGCCAGATCACACTGGCGGGCCGAAGACGTCCGGAAGCACAGCAGGCGGACGCGGTACCAACGGTGCCGGCCGACGGCATCGAACCGGCGGGCGGCATCGAGCTCCGGAAGCAAGACCCGAGTCGCCTCAGGGTGC
>JBJMHG010000101.1:0-7738 GCA_045807485.1 Actinomycetes bacterium | reverse complement strand
TCTCGATAGCGGTATCGAGGTCTGCCAGTAACGGATTCGGTTCTGACGTCGTGAATTCGTTGAGCCCCACCACCAGGTCGTCACCTGACTCGATGCGCTGCCGGCGCTCGGCGTGCGACTGAACGAGTGCCGTTTTCATGTAGCCCGACTCAACCGCGACCAGAGCGCCGCCCATCTCTTCGATTCGCGCTATCTCGACCCGCGCGCCCTCGACGAGCTCGGCGACCTTGCGTTCGACTACCTGCGACCCGTTGAAGAGATCGTCGTACTCGAGCAAGTCAGACTCGAACGCCAGTACCTGCTGCATGCGAAGCGACCACTGCTGGTCCCACGGCCGAGGCAGACCCAAGGCCTCGTTCCATGCCGGCAGCTGGATGGCACGAGCACGTGCGTCCTTGGACAGCGTGACGCCCAGCATCTCGAGCATGATGCGTGCGATGTTGTTCTCAGGTTGGGCTTCGGTGAGTCCGAGGGAGTTCACTTGGACGCCGTAACGGAAGCGACGCTGCCTGGCATCTGTGATGCCATATCGCTCCCTGGTGATCTCGTCCCACAGCTCGACGAAGGCGCGCATCTTGCACATCTCCTCGACGAACCGAACACCGGCGTTGACGAAGAACGAGATGCGTTGCACCACTTCGCCGAACCGTTCCGCAGGAACCTGACCGGACGTGCGCACGGCGTCCAAAACTGCGGTCGCGGTGCTGAGCGAGAAAGCGAGCTCTTGAACCGGCGTGGCACCGGCCTCTTGCAGGTGGTAGCTGCAGATATTCGTGGGGTTCCACTTGGGCACGTTGGCCACCGTGTACGTGACCATGTCAGTGATCAGCCGCAGTGAAGGCGCAGGCGGAAACACGTACGTGCCGCGCGAGAGGTACTCCTTGATGATGTCGTTCTGAGTGGTTCCCTGAAGCGCCGAAGGGTCGACGCCCTGCTCTTCAGCAACTGCCATGTACAGCGCCAACAGCCACATGGCCGTCGCGTTGATGGTCATCGAAGTGTTCATCTCACCGAGCGGGATACCGTCGAGCAACGCTCGCATGTCGCCGAGGTGGGTCACTGGAACGCCCACCTTGCCCACTTCGCCGCGGGCCAGCTCGTCGTCTGGGTCATACCCGGTTTGGGTTGGCAGGTCGAAAGCGATCGACAAACCGGTCTGCCCCTTGGCCAGGTTGCGCCGGAACAGCTCGTTCGACGCCACCGCCGACGAGTGCCCGGCGTAGGTGCGCATCACCCAAGGGCGTTCCCGCTCTGGCTCTTGTTCATGGCGCTGACCAGCCTGCGGCTCATGAGCAGCTCGCGGTGGGGTCGATGGATCGCTGGCCATCCAAGCCTCCGTGAGGTCCCGGTGGAATTGCGAACCAGCCTACCGGGATGTTGATCTGGCCGTGGCGACAGCCCAACCTATGTCAGATCACGTCAGAATGAACGTGACCGAGGTTCAAGACGCGATGCAAGCGAGTCACCGCAAGTATTCGCATCACTCGCGGTTGCGGGTCACAAATCACCAGGCGAATTCCGCGTTGTTTCGCTCTGCGATGTGCTGCCACCAGGACACCGAGACCGGCCACATCGAGCGTCATCACGGCCGAGGCGTCGACGTTGAGCTCACCGTCGTGAACAGCATCGAGTGCAACCTGCAGCGTGTAGCGGACATCACCTGATGTGGTGGCATCAACTCGAGATGGCAATGACACGTCGTACGAGTGCATGAGCCCTCCGCCCGGACCATTCGATGCCGGCTACTGGGGAAGCGCCGGAGGGAAGTCATCGGCTCTGCTCCGAGATGAGGCACGCTAGCCCCGCTTCGGCCGTCACCGCGCGAGACACGCCGCGAGCCGCGCTCAGTAGTCGTAGAAACCGCGCTCGGTCTTCCGTCCGAGCCGGCCCTGCGCGACCATCTGGCGCAGCAGCTCGGGCACCGCAAATGTGGTGCCGGGCGTCTCGGCAGCGATGTTGTCAGCGGCATCAACCATTACGTCTATCCCGATGAGATCCATGGTCTCCAGAGGCCCCATCGCATGCCCAAAGCCGAGTCGGCACGCCACATCGACGTCTTCGGCCGTGGCGACTCCACCTTCCACGAGCCTGGACGCCTCGACGACCAGAGCTGTGATGAGTCTGGTCGTCACAAAGCCGGCAATGTCGCGATTTACGACCACGCACGTCTTGCCTACGTTCTCGGCGAATGCACGCGACTTGGCCAGGGTCTGGTCGCTGGTCTGTTCGCCGCGAACGAGTTCACATAGCTGCATCATCGGCACCGGCGAGAAGAAATGCGTACCAACCACGCGATCGGGTCGAGAGGTGACCTGCGCCAGCTTGGTGATGGGAAGCGCGGACGTGTTGGTGGCCAAGATCGCATCAGGTGGTAGGAACCGGTCAAGTGACCGAAAGACGTCTTGCTTGATGTCCAGCCGTTCGAAAACCGCCTCGACCCCGATGAACGCTGTCGAGAAGTCGGTCATCGAGGTGGTCGGCATCACTCGCGAGGTCACGGTCTCAACGTCCTCGCTCACCACTCCCTTGTCGGCCAGCCGGGCAACCGATCGTTGGATCGCAGCAAGACCCCGATCCAAGGACTCGGGCTCCACATCGAAGAGCCGCACCTCGTACCCAGCTTGGGCTGAGACCTGTGCAATCCCCGCACCCATCAATCCGGCCCCGACAACCGCGACCACCTCTGGCATTCCTGATCCTCTCGGAGGTTCGTTGAAGTCGATGCCACGTTATCGACCAGGGCACGGGTGGCGCTGCCACGACTCTCGGCGCACAATCAGCAGGTGCCGAGCTGGGGCAGCTACTCATACGTCTACGGACCACTGGTCGCGCTGTGCGTGATCGGCCTCATGATGCTCGTGCTGCGGTGGGCCTTCGGTGGGAGCAAGAGCTCAGTGGTCGAGCGACCCCCCAGGCGCGGCCGCGAAGACCAGTACGGGCTGCTCGACCCCGTCGCGTCTCCGGAGACGTACATCGAGGCGGAGATCTGCCGTCAGCAGCTGGAATCAGCTGGGATCAAGGCGACTGTCGCACTCACCAACGATGGTCCGCGCGTCATGGTGTGGCCAGAGGACCGCGGGAGGGCTGCGGCTCTGCTGCGGAAAGCTTCATAGCCCCCGCTGGGCGGCGCTATCCGAATACCGGTTGGTCATCATCTTCACGGACGATGCTCGCTCCGAGCTCTCGCAGCTGCTGGTCGAACGCCGGATATCCCCGGTCGATGTGGTGAATCCGGCTGATCACGGTCTCACCCTCAGCGAGCAGACCGGCAACGACCAGGCCCGCTCCGGCCCGGATATCGGGCGCCGTGACGGGGGCACCCGACAGCACGGTGTGACCCCTGACGATGGCGTGGTGGCCATCAGTGCGGATTTCCGCACCGAGACGAGACAGCTCGTTGACGAAGGAGAACCGCGACTCGTAGACGTTCTCGGTCACCATGGCAGTACCGGACGCCACAGCATTCAGCGCTAGTGCCATCGGCAACAGGTCGGTGGGGAAGCCTGGAAACGGCAGCGTAACGGCATCAACAGCCGTGGGACGTCGGTCCATGATGACCCTGAACCCGTCGCCCGTGCGATCAACCGTCGCGCCCGCGGTGACGAGCTTGTCGAGGGCAATCTCCAGGTGTGCCGCGTCGGCGTTGTGAACAGTCACGTCGCCCTGTGTCATCGTGGCCGCCATGGCCCAGGTACCAGCGACTATGCGGTCGGCGACGGTGACGTGACTGACCGGTCGCAATTGGTCGACGCCTTCGATCACTAGGGTCGACGTTCCGCCCCCCACGATCTGAGCACCCATCTCTTGCAGCAGCGCGCACAGGTCGACGATCTCGGGCTCTCGGGCAGCGTTGTCGATTTCGGTGCGACCATCTGCCAGCACCGCTGCCATGAGCAGGTTCTCCGTGGCACCAACGCTGGGAAAGTCCAGCCAGATGGTGGCCCCGGTGAGTTTCTTGGCCTTCGCGACGATGAAGCCATGCTCGTTCTCAACCGTCGCACCCATCTTGAGCAGTCCGGCGATATGGAAGTCGAGCGGGCGTGACCCGATCTCGTCTCCACCGGGCAGCGCGACGTCGGCCTCGCCGGTGCGTGCAAGCAACGGACCAAGCACCGCGATTGAGGCGCGCATGCGGCGCACGAGGTCGTAGTCGGCGCGGTGGTACAGCTGCTCCGGAACGGTAATGGCGACTGTGGACGCGTCGCGGTCGCGTTCGACTTCACAGCCAAGGCGTCGCAGCAGCTCAGACATGATGGCCACGTCGATGATGTCGGGCACCTCAGCCAAAGTGGTGGTACCCGGCGCTAGCAAGGCCGCGGCCATCAGTTTCAGCACCGAGTTCTTCGCACCGGTCACGCGAACTTCGCCGACCAATCGAGCTCCACCGGTCACCCGGAACCGTTGGGGACGCGCGAGAGCTGCGTTGGCGGTTTCCACGCGGGACATCGTAGGCGGTGCCCGTAGGGTGGCTTCATGGTCAACCTCACCCGCATTTACACCCGCACGGGCGACGACGGCACCACCGCCCTCGGCGACATGAGTCGGGTCAGCAAGAACGATCTTCGCCTGATTGCCTACGCCGATGTCGACGAGGCCAACGCAGCCATCGGCGTCGTTGTGGCGACTCCCGGTCTTGACCCCGAACTGGCGCAGCTGCTCACTCGAATCCAGAACGACCTTTTCGACGTGGGCGCTGACCTGTGTACCCCCGTGGTGAAGAACCCGGAGCACCCTCAACTGAGGGTCGAGCAGGGCTATGTCGACCGGCTCGAGGCGTCCTGTGACCATTACAACGAGCAGCTCGACCCACTGCGGTCGTTCGTGCTCCCCGGGGGAACTCCGGCGGCAGCGCAGCTACATGTCGCCCGCACCATCGTGCGGCGGGCCGAGCGCAGCACCTGGGCAGCGTTGGCCGAGCACGGGCGCACCATGAGTCAGCTCACCGCGACCTACTTGAACCGGCTCAGTGACCTGCTCTTCATCCTCAGTCGAGTCGCCAACGTTGCCGAGACCGGGGGCGACGGCGACCGGCTTTGGAAGCCCGGCGGCGAACGCTGACCGGCCGAGCAAGAATCAAGCGGAAGCTTTAGTGGCTGCCTGAAGCAGGCGGATCTTGCTCTCGAAGTCTTCGTGGTTCAGGTACGCGCCACAGAGCTTGCGACCGCCGCTATAAGACGCCCGCCCGTGCATCACGCGCCAGTTGTCGAACAGCATGGCCTCGCCTGGCTCAAGTTGGTGCCGCCACTGCAATCGATGCTCGTTGGAGAGTCGGTCGAAGGCCCTGAGCGCGTCGTAGAAGGACACCATTTCGTCTGGCGGAAGCAGGAACGGCGCCCGGTCGGCATTGTTGAAGGACACCTGCACCAGGTTGCCCTCATGGTCGTGTCGCAGCAGGGGGCGGGCCGCCATCAGGTGGGCGCCATCGCCGATGTACTGACCAGGAATGAGAACGGTCGAGAGCGTCTCGTAGTGCTTGGGACTCTCTTTCTTCAGCTCAGCAGCGACCCTGAAGCTGTCGGCGATGGTTGACTCTCCTCCGGTGCCCTCGAAGTAGAGGCAGTGCAGCAGCTGCACAGGAGCATCGTTGGAGTAAGTGGCATCAGTGTGCGACAACAACTCGATGTTCGTGTACGCGGTGTCGGCCTTACTCATGTCAGCCTCGAACTCCCAGAAGCCACCGAAGATCGAGCGCCGGATGTAGGCGACCTTTTCGAGCAGTTCCTTGGTCGCCTCACCGGTGGGCGGCACCCCGACAGCCAAACCGAAGCCGTAGGTCGCCACCTTGGTGAGCCAGTCGAGCATGCCTTCGTCGGAGTTCATGATGTCGTCATACGGCGTACGGGGTCCCGTACCGATCATGTCGGCGTCCCAGAGAATGGGTTCGATTCCCAGTGAGACCGAAGCCGTGTTCGGAGTCCGGAACTGTGCCAGGAACGAGACCGGGATCGACGAGCTGTCTCCGCCGTTCCAGGTGATGGCGACGTCGCCGTTGACGAGCGTCACATCAGTGGCAGCGATCTGCGGATCGATCGATGCGGTGTGAATGTTCCGCTGCATCGTGATCGGGTGGAACGTCTCTTCGTCGTGCGCATGGTCGCGCAGCCAGATCCACGGGTAGGTGGTGGTTGCTCCGTCGTCCCACGTGACAGTGAGCGCAGTTGAGCCTGACTTGTAGTCGGTGATCGTCGCCATGCCCGGATGCTAGCCAGCCGACCGAAGCAGCGGTAGGTCTTTAGGCCCTGACGAAACACCATGTTCCGCCTTGACCGGGCCGCTCCGCTCTAGTTGGTGCGGGACTCCACCGCCCTGAGCCGGGTCTCAGCCCTTTGCTGGCTGGCACTCAGCTCGGCATCGCCGACGTCACCGTTCCCCAGCCGCTCGAGCTCACGTCGAGCGCTCTCGACGTCAATCTCGTCCGACAGCTCGGCCCGTTCGGCAAGCAGTGAGACGATGTCGTTCTCGACCGAGATGAATCCCCCGTGGATGGCGGCAGTGACCACTTCGCCGTCGGTGGTGCGGACGAGCACCACACCGCTCGCCAGCTCGCCCAGCACGGGCTCATGTCCGGGCATGACACCGATGTCGCCCACAACAGTTCGGGCGATGACGATGGTGGCCTCGCCCGACCACACCGGCCGATCGGCTGCAACAAGCTGAACCTGCAGTGGCACTGTGCTACTCCTTCACGCTCGCTAGCGACACGTTCTGCTGCCTCAGGCGAGCTCGGACGCCTTGCGCTCGACGTCCTCGACGCCACCGCACATGAAGAACGCCTGCTCGGGGATGTTGTCGTACTCACCATCGGCGATGGCATCGAACGACGTGAGGGTCTCAGACAGCGGAACGAACGAACCCGGCTGTCCAGTGAACGCCTCAGCGACGAACATGTTCTGCGACAGGAAGCGCTGGATGCGGCGAGCCCGGCCGACCAGGATCTTGTCCTCTTCGGAGAGCTCGTCGATGCCAAGGATGGCGATGATGTCCTGCAGGTCCTTGTAGCGCTGCAGGATCTGCTGAACGCGTCGTGCCACTCGGTAGTGCTCCTCGCCGATGTAGGTCGGGTCGAGGATTCGCGACGTCGAGTCGAGCGGGTCCACAGCCGGGTAGATACCTAGCTCAGAGATCGGACGGGACAGGACGGTCGTGGCGTCGAGGTGCGCGAATGTAGTGTGCGGCGCCGGGTCGGTGATGTCGTCTGCAGGGACGTAGATCGCCTGCATGGACGTGATCGAGTGACCGCGCGTCGATGTGATCCGCTCCTGCAGCTGACCCATCTCGTCCGCCAGTGTCGGCTGATAACCCACGGCGGACGGCATGCGCCCGAGCAGAGTGGAGACCTCAGACCCAGCTTGGGTGAACCGGAAGATGTTGTCGACGAACAGCAGCACGTCCTGCTTCTGAACGTCGCGGAAGTACTCCGCCATGGTCAGCGCGGACAGAGCGACTCGAAGTCGTGTGCCCGGCGGCTCGTCCATCTGTCCGAAGACCAGTGCGGTCTTCTCGATGACTCCCGACTCAGTCATCTCTCCGAAGAGGTCGTTCCCCTCGCGGGTGCGCTCACCGACACCGGCGAACACCGACACACCGCCGAAATTCTCAGCGACTCGGTAGATCATTTCCTGGATCAGCACGGTCTTGCCGACTCCGGCACCACCGAACAGACCAATCTTTCCGCCCTGGACGTATGGCGTCATGAGGTCAACGACCTTGATGCCGGTCTCGAACATCTGGGTCTTCG
>JBJMHG010000100.1:0-6621 GCA_045807485.1 Actinomycetes bacterium | reverse complement strand
GTCACTCCTCACCGGCCACTAGTGCCTGCCGAGTGTACACCTGGTTGACGCCGTCAGCCTCCGAGCGCACGTCGCGCTGATGATCCTGCGCGGGCGGCGTCCATGACGAGCATCTGCACCTCATGCTCGAAGTGTCGTGAGGCGGTGAAGATGTCCTCGCGGCGAAACGCTCGGATCGTCCAGCCACGGCCGGCTATCCACTCTCGCCGAGCCTCGTCATGAGCCCTGCGCTCTTCGGGATGAAACTCCTCACCGTCGTACTCCAGCCCGAGCATCCACTCGGGCCATCCCAGATCCAGCCAAAAGCGCACATTGCCGAAGAGGTCGTAGACCGGAATCTGCAACTGCGGACGCGGCAGCCCCATGTCGAGTACTCGAAGTCGCAGCCGTGACTCGCCGCCTGACTCGCTGCGTCCATCTGCGATCTCGATCGTTGCGTAGGCCTGCCGGACGCCCCGGCGCTTCTTCCAGCGGACCAGATGTTTGAGAAGTCGGTCCCGCTCAACCAACCCCTTGTGAAGGTAGGCGTCCAGCGCGACCAGTGCGTCGGTTCTGGGCGCGAAGCGGGCGAGATCGCAGGCGGTACGCAGCGGGGTGGTGACCCTCAGCCCGTCAATCTCGGTGACATCAAGATCGAGCAGATCATCCGCAACATGAGCCACCATGAGCCCGTTGCGGGGTCGGTTCTGCCTCTTGCGCGTCACCGTCTCGATTCGAGGTGTTGCCGGGAACCCGCGATGGTCGAGGACGTCCACGCCATGAAGCCATGCAGCCGAACGTCGCGCAACTACGACATCGTCAGTGATGGCTCTTCGCGCGATGGAGAACCGCAGATTCAGCGTGTCCGGAAGGGACGCGTCGACGAAGAACCCGGGAACCACCTCGCGAATCAAACCCTCGGTGCTGAGGGTGCGCCACTCGCGTTCGCGCAGGCCAAGGTCAAAGGCTTCGGCGCGGGTGAAAGGTGATTGAGGCAGCATTCCACTCACAGTGACCGAGCTGCCGGCGTCCAGCGGTGCCATGCCGTGCGTTGTGGACCGTCCACGTGCTTCTTCAGCGATGTGGACGGCTGGCGCGGATCTCGACGTCCAGATCCGTCAACCAGATGTGCACTCGACGGGCCTGGGCGTCAACCAGATGTGCACTCGACGGGCCTAGGCGTCAAGTCCGGTCGGCGAGCATCTGTTGCATCGTGGCGATCTCCGCCTCTTGGCCCTGCACGATGGTGGTGGCGAGGTAGTCGACCTCGGGGCGATCGGTCAGCGGTTGGATCGCCTTGGCCATCTCGATTCCACCTTGATGGTGGGCAATCATCAGCTTGAGGAAGAGGCGCTCTGCCTCAACGCCCTTGGCCGTCCGCAACTGGTCCATCTGAGCCTCGGACGCCATACCCGGCATGTCGTTGTAGTTGTCGACCTGCATGCCCGACATGCCACCCATGGCGTCCATGCCATGGCCCTCTGTCCACGCCATCGGAGGCGCAGTGGATGTCTGCGGCAGGTCCCACTGCTGCAGCCACCCGCTGAACATGCCGATCTGCGCGCGCTGAGTGTTGATGATGTCGTATGCCATGGCTCGAATGTCCGGGTCGTTGGTGCGGTCGCGAATGATGAACGCCATCTCGACTGCTTGGCCATGGTGAACGGACATGTCCCGTGCGAACCCCGCCTCTGGGGAGTTGTCCGCAGGCGTCGCCTCTCCCCCAAGCAGCAAGGCACCGAGCACCAGCCCCAGGACAAGCGCCGCAACACCGGTGACGGCGACGGTCAGAACCTTCACGGCATCATCCCTGACTCGCACGTTGCCCCGGGCTCGGGCGTCTGCGGTCCCTGCCGATAGGCGGTGAGAAACTCCGCGATCCGTGCATCATCGACCGAATCCACGCCGAGCTGGACGCCCCAAGCAGTGAGCGTGATCGGCGAAGCCTGGTCAGGGTAGGGGCTCATCATCGTGTACGGCTGCCCATCGACCAACTTTGCGAGCGTCGCGATGTCCGCGTCACTCACAGAGTTGTCGTACGTGATCCAAACCGCTCCGTGCTCGAGCGAATGTACGGCGTTCTCATTCGGCACGGGCTGGTCGAAAACGGTTCCCATGCAGTCGAGCCACACCGGATTGTGGTCGCCACCGACCGGCGGCGACTGCGGATAGTCGACCGGATCCTCGGTGTGCGACCGGGTCAGGCCTCCGTAGGTCTGCACGCCGTCAATACCCTCGCTCGACGGCTCTTCCGTCGGCGACGGTGACCCGCATGCACCCAGGAGCAGCAGGGCTGACACCGCAAGCACGGACGCGCGCGCGACGAGACCTGAACGGGTTGAGCTGAGGAGTTTCACCTCACGATGGAACCACGCCGCGAGGCGAGGTCAGGACAACGGCCTGCTGCGATCCGGATCGAAGAACGGCCTGAGTGACACCTTCGCCGGTACGCGAGTGCCAGCGATATCTATCTCAAACGACCCGCTTGCGATGTCGGACGCCGGAATGCCCTCTTCGCGCTCAACGTCGGCAATTCCGCAGGGCGCTCCCAGCGAGTATCCAAAGGCACCGACTCGCACGACACCAACTGGGTCTCCCTCCCAGTAGATCGGCTCAGCACCGACCAGGTCGTGCTCGGCTGACTCGAGCAGTACGTTCACAAGTCGCTTCTTGGGCGGACCTGCCTCCTTCTGCTTGAGCAACGCCTCACGTCCGGTGAATCCGCCGGGCTTGTCCCACGCCACTGCAAAGCCGAGCCCGGCTTCCAGCGGCGTATCTGTCGAGTCGATGTCATGACCCATGTCGCGGTATGCCTTCTCCATTCGCATCGTCGAGAGGGCACCGACACCTGTGGGCTTGAACCCGAGGTCGTCGCCGGCCTCACGCATCTGCTCGTAGAGGCAGGCAGCGAACTCAGTCGGGATCAGCAAGTCCCACCCGAGCTCACCTACGTAGGTCACTCGCAGTGCCCACAAGGGTGTGTAGCCAAGCTCGACCTTCTGAGCAGTGAGGTACGGAAACGCTTCATTACTCCAGTCGTTGGGGCTGAGTCGCTGCAGCAGCTCACGAGACTTGGGGCCCTGCACCGTGAGCAGTGCCAGCCCACTGGTGACGTCGGTGACGGTGAGGAACTCACCCTCGCTGGTGTTCCGACGGATCCATGCGGGAAGACGGCGGTGGACGTTGTCCGCGCTGATCACCATGAACTGGTCGTGCGCCTGTCGCGTCACCGTGACGTCCGCGATGATTCCGCCGCGCTCATCCAGCCACTGCGTGTAGACGACACGTCCGATCTCGGTATCGATGTCGTTCGCGCAGACCCGGTTCATGACCTGCATCGCGTGCGGTCCCTGCACGAGGTAGTTCGACATCATCGTCATGTCGATGCCGCCGACGTTCTCGCGGGTGTTCAAGTGCTCTTCGCGTGTGCGTTCGAACGCGATACCGCGCTTGAACCCCCACTCAACCGTTGGAGCAGTACCTGGACCTCCAAAGAACTCCGGGTACTCCCAGCCGTTGGTGGCGACTAGGTAGGCGCCGTCCGCAATGTGCTGCTCGTGGAACGGCCCGCGTCGGACGTTTCGACCGAGCTTGGGTGCGGCATTGGGCCAGGACAGGTCGTTGAGCAAGAAGCCGAGCCGCTCGACGGTGCGCTCTTTGCGGAACCGCCTGGTGGCTTGGAACTCATGGGTCCGGTCGACCCCCACGTCAGTGAGGTCGATCGGCGGGTACTCCTCGATCAGCCACTGCGCCATGACGTGGCCGAGCCCGCCGCCCATCAGGATGCCTACCGAGTTGAGCCCGCACGCGAGGTAAAGGCCGTCCACCTCTGGTGACTCACCAAGCATCGGGGAGATGTCGTCGGTGAAGCTCTCAGGGCCACAGAAGAGGGTGCGGATGCCAGCGTCCTCGAGCATCGGGAAACGCTTCATCGCGACCTCTAGGAATGGGCCGAGTCGATCCCAGTCTGGCGGCAGCACCGCGAACGCCGAGTTCTTCGGAGTGCCGTCGAGTGACCAGGCTGCGCCGACCGGTTCGAACATGCCGACCAGCAGGCCGCCACCCTCTTCGCGGTAGTACCCGTAAGCCTCCGGGTCTTCGATCACCGGGACGTTCTGCGGAGTGACGCCGTCGATGGGCTCGGTGAGCAGGTAATAGTGCTCGGCCGCCTGCAGGGGGACGCTGACGCCGGCCTTCGCGGCGAGCTCACGACCCCATAGTCCGGACGCCAGGACCACCTTCTCGCACTCAATCGTGCCTCGTTCGGTGACGACGCCAGTGACGCGTCCGTTGTCGATGACGAAGTCGACAACCTCGGTCTCTTCGAAGATCTGGGCGCCTTTTTGTCTGGCGCCCTTGGCCATCGACATCGTCACGTCGACCGGGTTCGCGCGGCCTTCGTCCGGCGTCCAGAACCCGTGGATGATGTCGTCGACCTGCATCATCGGAACGATGTCGAGGATCTCCTTGGGCGAGAGGATCTCCTTGGTCATGCCCACCGAGCGGCAGTACGCGGTCTCGCGACGGTAGGCCTCGTCGCGGCGCTCCGTCGTCGCCAGCTGCAGGTAGCCGACCTGCTTGAAGCCGGTGGACAGGCCGGTCTCTTCCTCCAGCCTGGTGTAGAGGTCTCGCGAGTAGCGCGCCATCCATAGCGGGTCTTCGGACGCCCCTCCTGACACCACCTCGCCCGCGGCATGCCACGTGGTTCCGGAAGTCAGCTGCTTGCGCTCCAGCAGCACGACCTCTTTTTGGCCCATCGTGGCCAAGTGGTAGGCAATCGAGGTTCCGACGACGCCCCCTCCGACCACGACGTATTGCGCCCGCGCTGGGAGGTCTGAGCTGGTGGCGGTGTCAGCGGCTTTGGCGGCTGAGGGGTTGATGTCAGCGAAATCGAGGGACATGGCGGCCAGCCTGCCATGTCACCCTTCACTGGTCGACCATTCAGTCAAAAATTGGAACGTCGACTGCCAACCGCTGCGATTGGACGGCGGATCAGCCTGAAGGGGACGGCATCGGCGACGCGGGGTCACATGGAGCCCCCGGCTCTGGAGTTTGCGCCCCTTGCCGGTACTCGGTGATGAACTGGTCGATCCGTGGGTCCGTAGCGCTCTGCAGCTTCAGCTGTTTGCCCCAAGCGGTCAGGGCGATGGGCGCGCCCTGGTCGGGATACGGCGACATGAATATGTAGCTGCCGTCGATGTGACTCTTCAGCGCGTCAATGTCTGCCTGGGGCAGCGATGGATCGTAGGTCACCCACACCGCTCCGTGCTCGAGGCCGTGCACGGCGTTTTCGTTGTGAACCGGCTTGTCGTAGATCCGTCCGGTGCAGTCAAGCCACTGCGGATTGTGATCGCCACCGACCGGTGGCGTCTGCGGATAGCTCACCGGGTCTGTGGTGTGGTTGCGAGAGAGGTTGTCGTACGTCTTGACGCCCTCGATGTCGCCGGCTGACGTCGAGTCACCGCCGCCGCTTCCGGCTGCTACTGCCCACCAGACTCCAGCGATTGCCAGAACTACCGCGACCACCAACACGATCGTGACGAGAGTGGAAGATCGCCGTTGTCGCGACTTGTCCTCCTTGCGCAGCTGCGCAACTTTCTTCTCACGCGCCTCACGGCGACGCTGAGCGTTCGACCCCATCGACAAGACTCCTGCTGGCAGTGACTGGTGTTCGACGAGGGTAACTGCTCCGGAGGGCCGGTCAGTCAGGCAGTCGCAGTTTGCTGGTAGACGCAGCGACGGTGAACCCCAACGACTCATAGAGCTGCCGAGCAGGGTTACCGTCAGTCACAGCAAGCGACATCGTCAGCTCGCCCGCATCTCGGCACTCGCGCATGACCGCTTGCAACAGGTCGCGTCCCAGCCCCGTGTACACCGGGTCGGGGTCGCGAAAGATGTCGGTCAACCAAGGACCACCGGTAGGCGCCTGACCCGGAACCCGGTTCACAATCGCCATGCCTACTGGACGCGGCCCGTCCTTGGCGATGCGGCTCACGGCCATGAGCGGACCGAGCCTCGCACCGTGCAAGGCACGTTCAAAGTCTGCACGGATGTCGTCGTCCGAGCCGAGCTCTTCATCAGGATGGCCCGGGGGGTACGCAAGGCGGACCAGCTCGATGAGCTCAGGTGTCACCGCCAGATCCGGCGTCAGCGGGACCAGCTCGAGGTCATCGAGTCGACCCGATTCTTCGCGCAGCACAACGTCGTTGAGAGCGATTGTCATGAGGGCATACGTCCGTGAGGGCAGTGCCCCCAACGAAACGAGTGCTGCGGCCAGCTCTGCGTCTGTTGTGGTGAGGTTCCATCCCCGCATTGAGTCGATCACCGTTCGGGCTGCCTGCGGAATCGGAACTGCTGGCTCGAACAGCTCTGCAGCCGGTCGCGTCGCTTGGTAAAGGTGGTAACGACCGATCAATGACCCGTCGGCGATCAAGGCCTCTTCGCGCTCGATCAATGGCTCGGCCCCGGTCACTCGTCCAGCAAACCGCTTCGTCGGACCGGTTGCCACCACATTCGCCACACAACCCCTCGGTACCCGGTAGGAGCAAGGCGCGCTGATAGCCTCCCGACGTCCCCGCCCCCGTAGCTCAGGGGATAGAGCATCGGCCTCCGGAGCCGTGTGCGCAGGTTCGAATCCTGCCG
>JBJMHG010000099.1:0-2838 GCA_045807485.1 Actinomycetes bacterium | reverse complement strand
TGGCTTGGGAAGGTCAACCGTGACGGTGACACTGTCCGTTGTGCCACCGCACGCCGGTGTGCAGTCAGTCGCTGTGGCTATGACAGTTCCTTTGATGCCGTAGACCTCAAGCGAACCGGTGGCCACACCCGCTCCCACCGGCTGGGTGTCGGAGTCGATCGGCCCGGCACCCAGATCGAACTGAACGGAAGTGGCTGAACTCGTCGCGCTCACCGTAAGCGGCGAAGTGGTGACCGTCGCACCGTCAGCGGGTGTCGTGATGCTCGGCGAGACCAGCCCACCTGCCCATGAAGCGGTTGGCGCCAGAACAGCACCAGCAAGAGCGGCGCTCAAAGCGACCGAGAATCGCTTGCGGCGTGAAGCACGGAAACGCATACATCCCCCGTTCAACAGATGGCAGTGGGCGTCACCTTAACTGCGGTGCACGTTGACGACGACGAGCAAATGATCTCGATCTTGCAACATCCACTGCGCTACAGGCTCAGACCGGGTTGGCCTCGCGGATCGAGTTGCCCCCGTCGACCACAAGCGTCTGACCGGTGACATATGACGCGGCCGGGGAGCAGAAGAACGCCACCGCTGCGGCGATCTCAGCTGGCTTACCGAGCCGTTGCATCGGAGTTCGGCTGCCGTACTCGATTTCTTGCTCGAGAGAAGACGGCGTCCTGATCCATCCTGGCGCGACGGCGTTGCACGTGACGCCCGAGGTGGCGGTTTCGACGGCTGTCGCGAGAGTGAGGCCACGCATACCTCCCTTGCCAGCGACGTAGGAGGCCTCGTTGGGCATGGCGCACGTCGTTCCCGAAGTGGAGGTGACGTTCACGATCCGCCCAAATCCACGCCGGGTCATCGCGGGCATCACAGCCTGAGTGACGAGGAATGCGGTGTCGAGGTTACGCATGATGCCGTGGCGCCACTGCTCGGCGGTCATGTCACTGATCGAGAGCCAAGGCTCTTCATCGGTGACGCTGGTCATGCCGGCGTTGTTTACCAGTAAGTCGATCGGACCAAGACTCGCCTCGATGTCGGAGATCATGCGCCTCACCTGCTGAGGATCTGTCAGATCGGCGATGAATCCTTTGGACGACGACCCCAGCTCACTGGCCCGCTGGTGGATCCGATCGGACGTTGCTGCTACCGCGACCGTCGCACCGAGATCGGCCAACGCCTTGGCGCACGCAAAACCAATGCCGCCTGGGCTACCAGCCCCGGTTACCAGTGCAACTCGATCCTCGAGCGAGAACATCGACATCAGGCACCGACAGGTGGAGTCGACGTTCTGGCGTCCTCAGAGTCGGGGTCGAACCAGAGTGACCGCTTCATGCCTGCCGCACGGCCCTTGCTGCTGACAACGAGGGCCATCTTGCGGGACGCCTCATCGATCATCTCGCTGCCCAGCATCACGGCTCCGAGTCGACCACCCGCTTCTGACGTGTAGTGCGAGTACGCGTCCAGGATCAGCTCGGCGTGGTCGAAGTCTTCCTGCTTCGGCGAGAACACCTCGTTGGCCGCGTCGACCTGGCCAGGATGAAGTACCCACTTGCCGTCGAAGCCCAGCGCTGCCGCACGTTCGGCCACACGGCGGTACCCCTCTACGTCGCGGATCTGTAGGTACGGACCGTCGATTGCTTGCTTGTCGTAGGCGCGGGCTGCCATCAGGATGCGCATGAGGATGTAGTGGTAGGCATCGCCCTCGGTGTACCCGGGGGGCTGCTCACCGACCACGAGCGTGCGCATGTTGATGCTGGCCATGAAGTCCGCTGGTCCAAAGATGATGGTCTCGACTCGCGGTGAAGCCGCTGCGATCGCGTCGACGTTGATCAGCCCCAGGGCGTTCTCGATCTGCGCCTCGATACCCAGCCGTCCCACCTTCAGACCGTTGGCTTTCTCGATCTGGGTCAGCAGGGTGTCGAGGGTCACGACCTGTTCGGGAGATTGAACCTTGGGGAGCATGATGCAGTCGAGGTTTGCGCCCGCTCCCTCGACCACCTCGATCACGTCGCGATAGGTCCACTCCGTCGTGAAGTCGTTGACCCGGACGCTGCGCACCTTGCCGTCGTAACCCCCCTCGTTCAGCGCCGAGACGATGTTCTTGCGGGCCTCAGGCTTTGCAAGTGGCGCGACCGCATCCTCGATATCCAGGAAGACCTGGTCGGCCGGCAGTCCCTTCGCCTTCTCGAGCATCTTCGGACTGCTTCCGGGTACCGCGAGATTCGAGCGGCGGGGGCGCAGCTCTCGTTCGGACATCAGCTTCTCCGTCTCACCCTTTGTCGCCGCGGGCCTGCCGATCCATCATCAGCCTTGGCAATGTTGATCGACGCGGTCGCAGCGAGCCTAGTAACGATGGGGTAGGTCCTCGTGACAGACCCGGCGGCTCAACCCTGTGGCAGGCTTCGCTCCATGGCGACCAACGGCGCACCTCGGGCGGGACAGCCTCCCCTTGAAGCCGCCGCCCTCGCAGCATTTGTCGCTGAGCTGGCCAGCAAGTCAGACCTGGTTTGGATTCAGGTTGGTGACGAGAAGCCGCGTCCGGTGTGGAACGCATGGCAGGACGACTACATCGCCCTTGTCACAGGCGGGGCGGAGCAGCCCAACCCCGCCCTCGCTGACGGTTCAACAGTCACCGTGATCCTGCGCAGCAAGGAGAACCGCGCACGACAGGCGACCGTCCGAATGGCGGTCGAAGAGCTGTTGCCGGGCTCGGAGGCGTGGGACGAAACCGTGAAAGTCCTGCACCCGAATCGACTCAATGCACCAGATGGAGAGAAGCAACCTGAGCGATGGGCGCGCGAAAGCACGGTGTGGCGTCTCCACCCAACTGATGAACTCCAGGAGCAA
>JBJMHG010000098.1:0-5551 GCA_045807485.1 Actinomycetes bacterium | reverse complement strand
GACCCTTCCCATCTGCGGAACGGTGGGCTTGGCTGGAGGGTGATCCCCCTAGGAAATGGAGGAACCATGGACGTGGAAGAGATCCTGAGTTCCGCGCGAAACACGTTGACCACCAAGACCGTCTACGCCGAGCCATACGAGAAGGAAGGGCTCACCGTCATTCCTGCTGCCAAGGTTGCAGGCGGCGGTGGTGGTGGCTCCGGTCAGGACGACGAGGGTCAGACCGGCGACGGCGGCGGGTTTGGCATGATGGCCCGCCCGGCGGGGGCATACATCATCAAGGACGGCAAGGTGCACTGGCAGCCCGCCGTGGACGTCAACAAAATTGTCATGACCGTCGGCGCGGTCATTGTGACCGCTCTCATTACACGTGCGATTTCGGCTCCATGGCGTGCTCGCGGTAGAGCGTCGAAGTATGCGGCTCTACGTGCACTGAAGGCCCGAGGAGCAGTGACGGGCGAAGAGGCTCAGAAGTAAGGATCGCCTAACCACTGCGTCGGTTTAGGAGGAGGACGAACCGGGTACGACGTGGCAGCCATCTACGAGGAGGACTCGATGACTGTCACGGAACGTCAACACCAGGCCACAGCTGCCACTTCGCCCTGGGTGGAGCGGTTGGGTCGGGTGGGCCTCCTCGCACGAGGAGCTACATACATCATCATCGGGTATATCGCCTTACAAATGGCCTTTGGTGACGCTGCACGTTCGGCCACTCAGAAGGGCGCATTTCACACCATTGCCTCGCAGCCCTTTGGTGATGTACTCCTCTGGATCGTTGCAATTGGACTATTTGGCTACGCCCTTTGGCAGTTGATTGCGGCGCTTTCTGTTCACGAGCAGGACAGTTCCAAAGCCTGGGGGAAGCGAGTCCTTTACCTCGTGAAGACCGGCATCTACATGGTTTTGGCGTGGACGGCGGGCACCATCGCTGCGAGCGGTGGCTCGAGCGGTAGCTCCAGCGGTGGGACAAGCATGACGGCGGACATCATGAAGTCGGACGCCGGACGCCTACTCATCGGCGCAATCGGGCTGGCAATCGTTGTCACTGGCCTCGTTCTTGCTTGGAAAGGCTGGACCACGGACTTCGAGAAGAAGCTGAAACACGAAGAGATGAGCCCTTCGACGTATCGAATCATTCGAATTCTCGGCAGGGCGGGCTACCTCGCTCGGGGTGTGGTCTTCACTCTGTTCGGGATCCTAGTCATCTACTCAGCGATCACGTTCTCCCCACAGAGTGCCTCGGGCATCGATGAGGCGCTCCAAGAGATTGCTCAGGCCCCCGCGGGCCCCGTGCTGCTGACAATTGTCGCTCTTGGCTTGATTGCGTTTGGCCTCTACTCGTGCACCGAGGCTCGCTACCGCAGGTTCGAGGCTTAGCGCACCGCCCAAAGATGCTCTGCGGTCTCGGCGGCGTCCGGACCTCCTCATCCTCTTCTCATCCGGCGGACCTAACTTGGGGGTACGGGCACTAACGACTTGGCGAGCGACGGGAGAAGACCCATGGAGATGACCAGACGCCGAGTGGCGGTAGTCGTCGGGGCAGCGGCGGTGATCGCCGTGATCGGTACTGGTGTAGCCATCGCCTCCAATGACGACGACGCCACCGATCGCTCCATCCAAGGTCCGGCGCTGCAGCAGGCCTCAGAGGCAGCCCTGGCCGAAACCGGGCAGGGCCATGTCACTGGAACCGAGATCAACGACGAAGAGAGCTACTACGAGGTCGAGGTCACCTTGGACAACGGATCACAGGTAGACGTGCAGCTTGACCGCAGCTTCCATGTCGTGAGCTCAGACGCCGACCAAGAGACAGACAACTAGTTCTCGGCGTCCCCTGAATTGCCACAGCGGGCAGAAGCTAGTCGACGGTCACCTCTATCTGGTGCCAGCCCGTCGCACCGGATGGGAATGGTTCGGCAAGCTCCCCGGTCTGGACGTTGCCATCAGCATCGGTTGCTCGCACCGCCAATGTATGAGCACCAGACGAGGGGGCTTGCCACTGCCACACCCACTGACGCCAGCTGTCGATGCCACCACTCGCCGCGAGCTGGGCGACCTGCCAATCGCCGCCGTCAACCTGCACCTCAACGGCCTTGACGCCAACGTGCTGTTCCCATGCAACGCCGGCCACGGTGACGTCCCCGGAGACGTGACTCTTTTGCCGGGGCGTGTCGATGCGCGACGACAGCTTGATCGGCGCCTGTGGGACCCATCCACGCTGCACCCAGTAAGCGTCATAGGCGTCGAAGGTCGTGAACTCCATGTCGGTGAGCCACTTGCATGCCGACACATAGCCATAAAGGCCGGGCACGACCATCCGCACCGGAAACCCGTGCTCCACCGGCAGTGGCTCGCCATTCATACCGACGGCCAGCATCGCGTCGCGACCGTCCAGGAGCGCCTGGACAGGCGTCCCGATCGTCATCCCGTCGACCGATCGACTGACGACCTGACTGGCGTCGGACGCCGGACGCACGTCTTGCAAGAGACGCTGCAACGACACACCGAGCCATCGGGCATTGCCGATCAGCTCTCCGCCCACCTCGTTGGAGACACAGGTCAGGGTGACGTCACGCTCGATCAGCGGCATCGACAGCAAGTCGTCGAACGAGTAGGACGCCTCGTGCTCGACCATGCCGTGAATACGCAGTCGCCAGGAGTCCGCATCGACATAGGGAACCGCGAGCGCCGTGTCGATGCGATAGAACTCGGCGTTGGGTGTGATGAAGGATGAAAGCCCGGCCACCTTCAGGTCGACGTTGGCTGGCACAGTCGGCGCCGGGTCTGTTGGGGCCGGGAGCCGTAGCGCTCCGCGCAACGCTTCGACGTCCATCCGGCCGCTGATCAGCACTCTTCCGACGACACCAGCGGTCGCTGCGACGACAGCGGCCGCGCTTGCCACCAGCAAGAATGAGCGCCTGGACAGAGTCGAGTCGGAGGTGGCGGCACGTGGGTTCGCCGCGTCCCCCACCTCGGCACGAGCCCGGCTGAGCTCTGGCGACGGTCGGGACAAGACCCAGAGGAAACCCGCTCCGACCACTGCGCCAGCGATTGCGGGGATGGCGTCGATCGCCCGGCCCGTGGGTCGACTGACCGCGGCGACCGCCGGCACCAACCCAAGGACGCCCACAGCTACGACCCCCGCTCGCGGTCGCCACTGCGCAACAATTCCAATGGCAGCGGCAACGAGGGCGATCGTCACCCCGATCCCAACAAGCAACGCGTTCTTGTCGTTCTCGCCGAACGTCTGGATGGCGAACTCTTTGAGCCATCGGGGGGTCGCATCGACGAAGGTGCTGCCGACTGCGATTACTGGTGAACCGGCGTTGCCCAAAATGGCAGCGATCAGCTCTGCCACTCCGAGTGCCGCCGCGGCAGACAGCAAGCCAGCGACCAGCCCCCGGACGATGTGCTGCCGCACTAACCGGTCCGGTCGGTCCACGCGTTGCCATCCCACCAGCGCCAAGACGCTTGTGCCTGAGGGTCCTGATACCAACCGGGCGGAGTCACTACAACACGCGGCTTTCGGGACTTGACTATTCCAACGATCAAGAGCACAACGCCAACCAGGAAGAGCAGACCACTCACTCCCCCCAGCGCGAACCATTTCACAGTTCCGCGGAAACCGGACGTGACGCTAGGCGCTACGAGTACGCGCGTCCCTGGCGTCGCGACTTCGACGACATAGGTGCCGTCATGCAACACATCGAACCGCGCCACACCGGTGTAGTTGGACGAACCCTGCGTAATCGTCTCCGTGAAAGTCGTCGGTCCCACCGGGACCTGTGTGCCGTCCACTGAAGTCACGGTCACGTCACTGACGCTTACCGTGACGCCACGCCCGTTCTCTACCGTGAACGGGCCTCCTCCTCGCGTTTGCCCCGTGAGCTCATAAACGACGTAGGGCCCGCCGTCGAGCTGTAGTTGCATGCGGGCCGGAGTCAGCTGGGAGTCTGCGGTGATCGCGTCCACCAAGACTCCGCCGACCCGCGAAACCAGGCCGACGACAGCGATCACTCCGCCGAGGACGCCGATCACCAGCAGCGCGGCGCCCCACCAGATGAGGGGCCGACTCTTCCGTTCCACTACTGGCGCACTCACAATTGACTCCCCCGCTGAGATGGTGAAGAGACCGTACCGCCCAGTATCACTGGTCGGAGTGGGCCATTCTTGCGCCCGAACGCCTATTCCGGTGATCTGTGGTCAAGACGGTGTTTCTCGCGGTCGATGTCTTGAGTTGGACGCAGCGAGGACTTGGGGGGCCATGGCTTCTGAGCGCGATCCTGTGCTGGCCGAGAGCGGAGAACCGCAACCGGCTGCTCTGTGGACGCCCGCCACCATTGAAGCCGCGATCAGCACTGTGCGCGTCGCGATGTCATCTGCGACCGGTCTGCTTCCCGTGGCACAGGCAGCCGCTGAAGCGATCAAGACGTTGATGTCCGCGTGGGAGACCACGATCACCCTGATCGACGGCGAGCTGTACTGGGACATCGTCGACATCTGCGAAGAGGCAGATGGCTGGCCCCAATTTCCTGACTACCGCTACCCGCTGGCGAGCTACCCGGTCGGAACCGACCGCATGATGTCCGGCCGTGGCTACGTCAGCGGCGACGCTGTTGACGAAGTCATGCTCGAGTTCGAGCGGCTATGGCCAGAGGTGCCGGTTGGTTCGATCATGTCCATACCGATCATCGCTCTGGGCGAGGTGCACGGCGAAATCTTCTTGGTGCGGAAGGTCAACACCACCCCCTTCGATCGCGACGACCTCGACGCCGGATCAGAGTTGGCGACATTGTTCGGTGCGCGACTCCCCGCGCTGGTGACCGCCTACTTCGAGTCTCGCGGCGATGGCTCGGGCTCACACTCATTGCCGAACCTGACCAAGGACCTCGCAGATACGGTCGACTAGCCGGCAACAAAGGAACGAAGGAATCAGTGCGCTTTGCGTGCACCGGCGATACGCCCGCTGACCTCACCGAAGCCGACTGTCGAGCCGTTTGGCCCCGGAGCGGTGGCGGTGATCACCACGTTGTCACCGTCCTCTAGGAACGTCCGAACACTTCCGTCCGCAAGTCGCAAAGGTTGCTCGCCGTTCCACGACAACTCGATCAGTGACCCGCACTGGTCCGCACCTGGGCCACTGATCGTGCCTGAGGCGAACAGGTCGCCGGTGCGAAGAGACGCGCCGTTGGCGGTGAGGTGGGACAGCTGCTGGGCCGCAGTCCAGTACATGGCCGAGAAAGGGGGACGCGAGACCAGCTGCCCGTTCAGCCGCACCTCGAGAGTCACGTCGAGGCCCCACGACGGCTCAGAACTGTCATCCAGATAGGCGGCTGGGGTCGGGTCACGTAGTGGCGGTGCGACACGTGCGCTTTCGAGTGCAGCCAAAGGAACCACCCATGGGGAAACTGAAGTGGCGAATGACTTTCCGAGGAAAGGCCCGAGCGGAACATACTCAAATGCCTGGATGTCGCGTGCAGACAATTCGTTCACAAGTCACACTCCGAAGACGTGTTCAGCCAGACCACTCAGCGGTACGGACGTGCCGAGGTCA
>JBJMHG010000097.1:0-2601 GCA_045807485.1 Actinomycetes bacterium | reverse complement strand
TGATCGGTGAAATTCGTGACCACGAGACGGCCCAGATCGCGGTCGAAGCAGCGTTGACCGGTCACTTGGTGCTTTCAACGCTGCACACCAACGACGCGCCATCGGCTGTCACTCGACTGACCGAGATGGGCCTCGAGCCCTTTCTGGTCGGCTCTGCGCTCGACTGTGTCCTCGCACAGCGCCTAGCCCGCCGCCTCTGCAGCAAGTGCAAAGAGGCATACGAACCGACGCCAGATGCCCTCATCCAGGCAAGGTTTCCATGGCAGGACGGCATGCCGTTGCCCAAGCTCTACCGAGGGGTGGGGTGCTCGGCCTGTTCCAAGACCGGCTACAAGGGACGTCTGGCGCTGCACGAGGTCATGGCCGTCAGTGAACCGATCGAGCGGCTCGCAGTCGAACGCGCCTCTGCGACCGCGATCAGCGAGACCGCCAAGAACGAGGGCATGCGAACTCTTCGTGAGGACGGCATGTTCAAGGTGAGCAACGGAGTGACCACGATGGACGAGATCCTGCGCGTGGTGGTCTGACGAGTTGTGCCTCTGACGGACTAGTTCTCCGGTAGTCGGCTCAAGGGGTGAGCCTCAGACGCCGAAAGACCGCTACAGGGGTACCGCCAGGGGGTGGTGCCCGTGGTGTGACGCCCAAGGAGGCAGCTCGTCGTGGAGACCACTGAGTTCAGCGGTGCGCCGCAGGGAGACGATTCCCGGCGGGACGGTGCCGACGCTGGAGCTGACTTCGGCTTCTTTGACCCGACTGAGACCCCGGATGAGGTCGTCGAAGCGCCCCAGGAGCAGCCACCTGCCCATGGACTGCTGGATTCGGGGGTCGTGAACACCGGTGGATCTGAGTCGTCAGTTCCAGAGCCGTTTGCGGGTATTGCGGCCGAGCCCACCGGCGACGCGATTGAACCGTCTGATGTAGCCGCCTTCGACCCAGGATCGTTCGATGCAGGCTCCTTGCTGGCACCCGAGGCACCCATAACGGATTCGACTGCGGGTCTGCCCATGTCGCTGGCGATTGCCGCTGAAGAGGCAGCAAGCGTGGATGTGGATGCCGAGCAAGAACCTCCCCAGAGCTTTGATTACCAGGCATTCCATGAGCAGACCGGCCCCGACTCCAACGGCGAGGCGGACGTCACCGTTGACCCCGGCTCCGGCACTGATCAGGGCCCAGCTCAGCTGGCGGAAGCCGAGCCGGCTGCCGCGCCTGCGCCGTTCGTCGCTCCTCAGGTGTTCGTGCCACCCGAGCAGATGGTCGAGCTGGCAGACGCCGAGGCCGAAGATGGCGCCTACTCACGGATCACGACTGAGCCAGCCCTTGGTGGCGAAGAGATCGTGCTTGTGGACCTCCTTCTTCACATGCTCGAGAAGGGGGCGTCCGACCTGCACATCACGGCAGGGGCACGACCGGCCATCCGCGTCAACGGTGAACTCTTCCAGATGGAGGAGTACCCGGTACTCACACCACCGGTCATCCAACGGGTCATGTACGCCGCCATCACCCAGCGGCAGCGCGAGACGTTCGAGGAGGTGCTCGAGCTCGACTTCGCCTACTCCGTGCCCGGTCGTGCGCGGTTCCGCGTCAACATGTACCGGCAGCGCGACTCGGTGGGCGCGGCGTTCCGCATCATCCCCTTCGAGATCAAGCGGCTAGAAGATCTCGGCGTCCCGCAGGCGGTAGCGAACTTCGCAGCGCTTCCCCGTGGATTCGTCCTCGTGACCGGGCCGACCGGTTCTGGAAAGTCGACGACGCTCGCGTCACTGCTCGACTTGGCAAACCGGAACCGCAAAGAACACATCATGACCTGTGAAGACCCCATCGAGTTCTTGCACCGGCACCAAGCGTGTCTGGTGAACCAGCGCGAGGTGGGGGAAGACACGAAGTCGTTCCAGAACGCGCTGAAGCACGTGCTGCGGCAAGACCCCGACATCATCCTGGTCGGTGAGATGCGTGACCTCGAGACGATCAGCGTTGCTTTGACCGCTGCCGAAACTGGTCACCTCGTGTACGCCACGCTGCACACGCAGGACGCCGCGCAGACCATAGACCGTGTCATCGACGTCTTCCCCCCGCACCAGCAGCAGCAGGTACGCGCTCAGCTCGCGCAGGCGATCCAAGGGGTCGTCTGTCAGACCCTCGCCCGCACCACTGACGGCAAGGGCCGCGTCGTGGCGTGTGAGGTCATGGTGGCCACGCCCGCGATCCGCAACCTGATTCGCGAGGGAAAGACCCACCAGATCTACTCCTCGATGCAGGCTGGCGCGAAGTACGGCATGCAGACCATGGACCAGCACCTGGCGGACCTGACCAACAAAGGCCGGATCACGTACGAAACCGGCTTGGAGAAGTGCCACCACGTCGAAGACTTCAACCGGCTGACCGGCCGCGGCTGACGGGAGCGTCACACATGGGTACCACGACCTTCCAGTACCAGGTCAGAGACAAGACCGGCAAGGTGGTTTCGGGCACCATCGAAGCCGAGAACCAGGCTGCGGTTGCACACAAGCTGTCGAGCATGGGGTACGCCACCGTCAGCATCTCCGAAGCCAATGCGGGCATGAAGAAAGAGCTTCACATCCCAGGCTTTGGTGGCAAGGTAAA
>JBJMHG010000096.1:0-7913 GCA_045807485.1 Actinomycetes bacterium | reverse complement strand
GACAATCACTACCGCAAAGCCTTGGTCTGCGAACCACTGAGCTTCGCGGAAGGCGGCCTGGTGATAGGCCACGCTGGCGTGGTGTGGTCCACCGTAGGGATCCATCAGTACAGGGAGGGTCCCGGAGCCCGGCTCATGGCCGTGCGGGAAGAGAACAGCGACACGCGGGCGTCCGAACGCTTCGGGCAGCAGGTAGACGCGAGGCTCGATGAGCGGCTCGTCAGCTAACGAAAGCAGTTCCACGGTTTCGGACGCGGCGCGGACCGTCACAGAAGGAAGGCGGTGCTCGAGGTCAGCCGACACGACGACCAGCGTGCCGCCACCACGAACGGCCCCGTGCCACCCCCGCTCCGGACTCACGCAGTCGCTGTGGTCCTCCGACAACACCCACACCTGCTGGCTGCCGGCGTCCGCCGCCCCGGCGACGAGAATGTCGTCGTCTCCGACATCGCTCACTACTCGCACGTCAAGACCGGTCGGAGAAATGCGAGAACCGTCTGCGCACAAGGCGTAGTCGTCGTCGACCACCTCGACGGTCAAAAGCCGCCCGGCTGAGTCCCACGCGCCCGATCCCGGGACGACGTCGACCCACTGTTCGTTCGACACTGATCTGATCAGCTGAGTTGAGCCCGACGCCGGATCGATGGCTACCCACGTCATCGTCTGCTGTGGCCGATCGATCGTTGCAGCGATTGGCGCTCCCCGTCGCGTCCAGCTCACGGTGGCGATGTACTCACTGGGCTCGGGTAGATCGACCGAAGTCATGCGCCCAGCCAGATTGAAAATCCCTAGCGACACCGACGGATTAGGTGTGCCGGCGGCGGGATACCGCTGCGCAACCGGTGGTGTGGGTGGGTCTGCGGGGCTGCTCACGAACCACGTCGTGACGTCTTCCTCGTCGGTTCGTTGTGCCAGCAGTTGATCGCCGTTCGGCGACCACCAGAATCCACGGGAGCGTTCGAGTTCTTCTGCTGAAACGAAGTCAGCGGTGCCCCACGACACGGTGTCGCTGGACTCCTCCGGTGACACTGCGCGAAGGTCTCCGTCCGCGACCGCAACGACCCAGAGCCGGTTCTTGCTGACGAAGGCGATGTGCGTGCCGGTGGGATCAATCCTTGGGTCGATCACCGGTGATCCGGTACGAGCTACTTGCAGCTCTCGGGTGCTTGCCTTGGCAACGTCGGTGACGAAGAGCCGTCCCGACAGCGTGAACGCCACTTGGTTGAACAGCTGGTCGACGCTATAGCTCACTATTCCGCCAGCGGCCTCACGAGCACGTTCCCGGCGCGCGCGCTCCTCCGCGCTGAGTCGCTCGTCGGCCCCAGCCAGCAGCGCTCCTGGGTCGACCAGCTGCACCTCGCCATCGGACGCCGTCCATCGCCAGAGCCGACCATTGCGATCAGTGCCGGACGCCGAACGTACGAAGAGCACCGTCGCACCGTCGGGCGAGACGCTGAATGATCGCGGTCGGCCCAGGGTGAAGCGCAGCGTGCGGGCGTTCTGACGGGGAAAGCTGTCGGTGTGGGGCGTGGCCATTCCGTCATCCAACCAGTCATAGGGTCGGCTTCATGACAGAGAACGGCCGTCGAATCCTGTTCGTTCACGCGCACCCCGACGACGAGACGATCGCCTCGGGCGCCACCATGGCGAAGTACGCCGAATCTGGTGCTCATGTGGCGCTGGTGACCTGCACGCTCGGTGAAGAGGGCGAAGTCCTGGTTCCAGAGCTTGCTCACCTTGCTGCTCACGAGCAAGACGAGCTGGGTTCTCATCGTCGGTTGGAGCTGTCTCAAGCCCTTGTGCACCTGGGAGTGAGTGACCACGAGTATCTCGGCGGCGCCGGAAGGTATCGCGACTCTGGGATGATGGGGCTCGACACCAATCGCCGTGACGACTGCTTTTGGCAAGCGGACCTGCTCGAGGCTGCGGCGTTTCTCGTCGCAACTCTCCGTCGCGTCCGTCCGCAGGTTGTTGTCACGTACGACGACTTCGGCCAGTACGGACACCCTGACCACATCCAGGCCCATCGTGTCACCAGCTACGCACTCGTCCTCGCAGCTGCACCCTCGTTCCGTCCTGATCTCGGTGAGCCGTGGGACGCGCCAAAGGTCTACTGGACGGCGCTGCCGAAGTCTGCGGTCAAACGTGGGGTAGAGGCTTTCATCGCCGCGGGCGGCCAGGGGTTCTTCGGGCTTCAGGAAGGCGAAGATCTGCCGTGGGCGTTGGACGACGAACTCGTGACGACGAAGGTGGTCGCGCTAGACCAAGAGCCCCGCAAGATGGCGGCGCTCCGTGCCCATCTCAGCCAGGTCGGCGAAGTGAACGACTTCTTCCGGATGTCTGAGCTGATCGGCCCCGAGGCAATGGGGGTCGAGTACTTCCGGTTGGCCCGCGGACGCCTTGGAGCTGCCGGCTCAGATGGTCTCGAAGACGATCTGTTCGCTGGCCTATAGGCCGGACGGGTGATGGGGCCTCGCCAGGGTTTCAGGGGCCCGGTGGGTGGGGGAGAGTAAGGCCACGATCGTGACGCACGGTAAGACCGGCGTCCCTCAACCCACCCGGGAGGCGTTGTGGCCGGCACAGAGCGTGATCAGGCCGAGGCAACCAAGCAGAACGCCTCGGCCGCCGTTTCTGCGTTGTCCAGTGCGTCGGTGATGAGGGTTGGGGACGCCGACGTCGGTCAGTCCCGCGAGGTCCAGCGGCGACGCCGTCTGCGCAGGTTGGCATGGTGGATGGCTATACCGGCGGCGTATCTCTGGTTCCGGATTCTCGCCGGCAACCCCATCGAATGGGGTTTGCCCAGCATCGACCCCATGCTCGCCGTCCCGATCCTGTTCTTTGTGTCGCTCATAGCTGTCCTGGTCGGAACCACATTGGGCGCCGGTCGCTCGCCACATGTGATGTACCGGCCAGACCAGATCACGACCAAGCTCGACGACGTGAAAGGAATCGACCCGGTCAAGGACGAGGTCGTGCGCTCGCTGAACCTGTTCCTCGCGCACAAGACATTTGCGAATGACATGGGCGGAACGCCTCGTCGCGGAATTCTCTTCGAGGGAAGCCCCGGCACCGGTAAGACCTTCTTGGCCAAGGCCATGGCGCGAGAAGCAGGGGTGCCCTTCCTGTTCGTGTCGGCGACGTCCTTTCAGTCGATGTACTACGGGGCAACGGCGCGCAAGATCCGCTCGTACTTCAAGCAGCTGCGCAAGGTAGCCCGTTCTGAGGGCGGAGCCATCGGGTTCATCGAAGAGATCGACGCGATCGCCATCGCCCGTGGCGGTCTGTCAGCCACTCCGATGCCCGACTCCCTGGCTTCTCTCGGGATCCATGCCTGCGGCGGGATGACGTCACTGCCGTCGTCGTACGGAACGCCGTTCGTTTCTGGGTCCACCGTCGTCAACCCGTCGATGATGAGTGAAGGAGTCGGTGGCGTTGTCAACGAGCTGCTGGTCCAAATGCAGTCGTTCGACGAACCGACCGGCATGCAGAAGGCACAGACGAAGTTCGTCGACTGGGTCAACCTCTATCTGCCCGCCCACCGCCAGCTGACTCGTCCCGAGCCGCCGCCCACGAATCTGTTGCTGATCGCGGCGACCAACCGCGCTGACAATCTCGATCCCGCATTGTTGCGACCGGGCCGTTTCGACCGTCGCCTCACCTTTGAGCTGCCGGCGAAGTCTGGACGTCGCGAGATCCTCGATCACTACCTCGAGCGGAAGTCGCACGCTGATGAGCTCGACACCGACGACAAGCGTGACGCACTGGCCGCCGCGACTCAGGGCTACACGCCAGTCATGATCGAGCATCTGCTCGACGAGGCGTTGGTCAACGCAGTCCGTCGTGGCGACGGAGCCATGACGTGGAAGGACGTAGAGCGTGCTCGTCTCGTTGAAGAGGTCGGAATGGGTCAGCCGGTCTCGTACACCGATTACGAGCGACGCCTGATTTCCACGCATGAAGCGGGACACGCGACTGCCGCATACTTGGTCGCCCCCGAGCGCAGGCTCGAAGTTCTCACGATCATCAAGCGCAGGTCGGCGCTCGGGCTCTTGGCGCACGGTGACGCCGAAGAGGTTTACACCCGCTCCCGACGAGAGATGCTCGCACTGATCCAGATTGCGATGGGCGGTCAGTCGGCCGAGGAGATCTTCTTTGGCGATGTTTCCACCGGTCCAGGCGGCGACCTGCTTTACGCCACCAACGTGGCGGCCGAGATGGTCGGATCATGCGGCATGCTCGACTCACTGATCTCGTTCGCCGCCGTCCAGAACAGCGCTTTCAACGACAGCAACATCGCCGGGCGGGTTCTCGCGGACGAGTCCGGAAGGGCAGCCGTCGAAGACCTGCTCCAAGAGCAGAAGGTGATCGTCAAAGGGCTGCTGGAGGAACACTCTTACTTGGTCGAGGCGTTACGCGACGCTCTCCTTGAGCGAGAAGAACTGATCGGACGCGAGATCACCGACATTCTCGAGCAGGCCCAGAAGGCCCACGGTGATGCTGCAGAGAATGCAGTGATCGATCTCAGAGCGCCGGTCGGCGGAGAGATCACCACCCTCTAGAAGCGCCATCCTCAGGGCCTGGAGGTACCCGGCGGTTCTGCTCCGGGGCGCTTCAGGTCGTCACCCAGTTGGCCGATGGTCCATCCGTGGAGTCAGTTGTGGGTCAGCTGGATGCTGCCGAGGGTACGGTCGACGACCAAGCCGACCCGATCGGTGGCGTGATCCTGCGCTTTGCCGGTGCCCGCTACGCCGTGGACATGTCCAGCGTCGCTGAAGTTGTTCCAGTTCCGCCGCTGACCCGAGTTCCGGGGTCGCCTGCCTGGCTTTCGGGAGTCGTCAACTGGCGTGGTCGGGTCCTACCCGTCGTTGACCTCCGCCCCCTTGTGGGGGCGACGTTGTCACCACTACCGACCAGCGCCCGGTTGGTGGTTCTGGCCGAAGAAGACATTGAGGTCGGCATCGTCGCCGACATGGTTCCTGGTCTGCTGCACTGCAATCCAGATCAGCTGGAGTCGGTTCCCGCAACGATCTCCACCGGCATCGCTCCGCTCGTGCGTGGAGTCGTGGACGTCAATGGTCCTGTCGCATTGCTGGCGACTGAGGCCGTGCTTCGGCTGCGTGATCAGCTGCCGACCGCACGGCGTATCGCCGGCTGATCTTCCCGCTGAGGAGCGCTCTCCGATGTACACGCGCAGGAACAGTCTTGAATCGAGTGCTCAGCACTGGGCGGTTCTACTCGCTGCCATTGTCGCCACCTGGATGGCCTGGGGTCCGTCTCAGCTTGAAGTGAAGGTCCTTAGTGCATCAGTGACCCTCGGACTCCTTCTGGTCAACGCAGTCGCCGTGACATTGCTCTCGCGACGTGCCGTCACCAAGAGGCAAAGTCTCATCGAGACTTTGGGCTGGGAATCGGTCACCTCCTACCTCAGCCTGGTGCTTGTCGGCGTGCTCGTCGCTTGCACCGGCGGCCTTGCCTCGCCAACGCTCTTCGTCGCCTTTCTGTGGGCTCCATACGTCGGTATGTCGGTCGAGTTCGGCTACTCGGTTCGTGGCTGGGCGATCCTGCTGGGCGGTTCCGTTGGCATCGCAGGGTGGTACACCGGCACGTGGGGCACGCACTGGGAGTCGGGTCTGCTCATAGCCGCCGCTTTGACCTTCATCATCGGCGCCACGTACTTCTACTCCTCTGACCTTTACCACGAACGTTTTGCCGCCGAGCAGACTGAGGCCGCCGTCAGTAGAAGAGTCGAACAGATGTCAGAGGTCCTCGTGGCTACGGCCGCCGGCAACCTCTCGATGACGATGGATGTCGTCGACGGTGACAACAACGATGGCCAGGCTGAAGAGGTAGAAGCGCTTGCTCGCGCCCTCGACCAGACGGTCGGATCGTTGCGGGGTTTGGTGTCTCGGGTGCGGGTGGGTGGGGAGCAGATTGGTGCTGCTGCTTCTGAGGTGTTGGTGGCGGCTCGGGAGCAGGCGGCGGCTGCGTCGCAGCAGTCGTCTGCGGTGTCGGAGACGTCGGCGACGATTGAGGAGTTGGCGGCGACTGCGGCTCAGATTGCGGAGACTGCTGAGCAGGTGGCGTCGTTTGCTTCTGAGACGTTGGGGTTTGCTGAGCAGGGTCGTTCTGCGGTGTCGGCGTCGGTGGAGGCGATGGATCAGATTGCTGATCGGGTGGATCAGATTGCGTCTCGGGCGTTGGGGTTGGGGGAGAAGGGTCAGGAGATTGGTCGGATTTTGCAGGTGATTGATGAGCTTGCGGATCAGACGAATTTGTTGGCGTTGAATGCTGCGATTGAGGCTGCTCGTGCTGGTGAGCATGGGCGTGGGTTTGCTGTGGTGGCGGCGGAGATTCGGAAGTTGGCGGAGCGGTCGCAGGAGTCTGCGGGTCAGATTCAGTCGATTGTGACGCAGATTCAGGCGGAGACGAACGCGACGATTTTGGCGTCTGAGGAGGGGTCTCGGGAGGTTCATGCGGGGTCTGCGTTGGCGCGTGATGTGGTGGGTGCGTTGGAGCGGATTTCGGGGATGGTGGATGAGACCACGACTGCTGCTAAGGAGATTTCGATTGCGACTCAGCAGCAGCGTTCGGCGTCTGAGCAGGTGGTGTCGGCGATGGGTCAGGTTGCTGATGTGTCCCGGCAGTATGCGGTGGGGTCTAAGCAGGCCGCTGCTGCTGCTACCGAGTTGAACACCCTCGCCGGTGACCTCCGCGCCTCCATCGCCCAATTCAAAACCGGCCAGCAGACCACAACCGGCCAGCGGGCATCGAGCCCATTCGATGGGCGGAAAACGGCCCCAGCTGGGGCGTCCTGACATCCCCCATTTGGGCTACAGGAGCGCCTGCGGTCGGCCGATGTCCCTGAGGTGGGCCAGTTCGTTCCCCGATGCCATGACGACAAGGAGAGGCCGTGAGCGCTAGTACGCCCGAAACGGCGCCCTTGGGCGACTCTCTGCTGAGCGCGATCGATCGCACGAAGGCAGGTGGAGCATCGCTGACCTACACGCGTCGCAACATGTGGGAGACCATTTACTTCCACGCTGGGCTCGTCAGCTTCAGCGTGGTGCTGGGACTGCTTTGGAGCGCCTCGAGCGGCCAAACGCTCCCGTCTCAGCTGCTCGGTGTGTGGGGCTTCGGCTGTGCGGTGGCCGTCATCGCCTCTTTCTTCGGCGTCCGCGCCGCTACCGAAGCTCACAGCTTCGCCCGTACTGATCCTTGGGACGCCTCACTTGGTGTGGTGCAGACCCTGACCATGGTGGCTGCGACTTTCTGGACAGATGGCGTGTCGAGCCCGGAGTGGTTGGCGGTACTGATTGGTGTCGTCTATCTCGGCACAGTGCTGGTCTATCGTGCCGGTCTCTTCTGGGCTGCCGCTCTGGTGCTGATGCCGACTATCTCTGAGTACGTAGCCACCGGGTCGCTCCCCACTGCGGATACCGGTGACATCGCGTTTCTGATCGGGCTCACGATTGCCTTGCCGGCCAGCTTCTTGTTCATCCGAGGTACGAGTCGGGCCCTGTACGACGTTGCTGAGGGAACTGGATGGGATCAGGCTGAGCTCGTAGAGCAGGTGCGGCAGCTGTCTGAGGCTATGACGGCGGCATCACATGGAGACCTCACGGCTGACGTCCACCTGACGGTCACCGCACCGCAGACGGGTGAATTCGCGTTTGAGCGCACTCGGTACATCGCCGAGCTTTCACAGTCGTTCGATTTCACGTTGGAGTCGTTGCGGGGTTTGGTGTCTCGGGTGCGTGTGGGTGGTGAGCAGATTGGTGCTGCTGCGTCTGAGGTGTTGGTGGCTGCTCGTGAGCAGGCTGCTGCGGCGTCTGAGCAGTCGTCTGCGGTGGCTGAGACGTCGGCGACGATTGAGGAGCTGGCGGCGACGGCGGCTCAGATCGCGGAGACTGCTG
>JBJMHG010000095.1:0-9070 GCA_045807485.1 Actinomycetes bacterium | reverse complement strand
TCGGCTTCCTGGCGGTCGGCCTGCTCTACGCCTGGAAGAAGGGCGTCCTCACGTGGGTCTGAACCTGCCCACGGGCCGTCGTACGCCCGTCGACGTACAGATCCAGGGCCTGGGCCTCGGCTCGCGGATCGCCCCGGCACCACTGCGGTTCGTCCTCAACTGGGGCCGGCGCTACAGCCTTTGGGTCTTCAACTTCGGCCTGGCCTGCTGTGCTATCGAGTTCATCGCCACTTCGATGAGCCGCTACGATTTCATTCGTCTTGGCGTGATTCCCTTCGCACCCAGCCCTCGACAGGCCGACCTCATGGTCGTTTCTGGAACCGTCACCGACAAGATGGCGCCGGCGATCAAGCGGCTCTACGAACAGATGCCTGAGCCGAAGTACGTGATCTCCTTCGGGGCGTGTTCCAACTGCGGCGGACCCTACTGGGACAGCTACTCCGTGACGAAGGGCGTAGACCAGATCATTCCTGTCGATGTATATGTGCCCGGCTGTCCGCCGCGGCCCGAGGCTCTGCTTCAGGGGATCATCAAGCTTCAAGAGAAGATCGCCGGTGAGAACCTGCGGCAGCGCTATCGACCATCGACGAAGGCTCTGACCCGTCCTCTGGTGGAACAGGTATGACTGCCGCGGCGGTGCCCGACGAAGCCTCCGATGGGTGGACGGCCGAGCTCCAGCGCGTGGGCGGCGATGGTGCAGCAACGATGTCGAGCGCTTTTGGCGACGTCACGATCACCATTCCCGTCGCGGACTGGGTGGGCACGCTTTCAAGGTTGCGCGACAACCTTTCGCTCAGTTTTTTCGACTGGCTGTCGGCCGTCGATGAAGGCGATGGACAGTTCACTGTCTTCTGTCATCTCTACGATCCCAATACGCATCACCACGTTTTGGCGCGCACGACTCTGTTGCCAGGTGAGGAACGGATCGGCTCACTGACTTCTGTGTTCCGCGGTGCCGCTTGGCACGAACGAGAGACCGCTGAAATGTTCGGAATCCACTTTGTTGGCCATCCCTACCCGCAACGGTTGTTGCTCTCCGATGAGTTCGTCGGCCATCCACTACGCAAAAGCTTCGTGCTCACCTCGCGGGTATCGAAGTCCTGGCCAGGCGCCAAGGAGCCGGGGGAGTCAGGTGAGGGTTCCCCCAGTCGACGCAAGATGCAGCCTCCAGGCGTCCCTGATCCGGCGTGGGGTCCACATGAGTCGGGAAGCGTCGATGGCTGACGTGTTGGAGGCTGCAGTTCGCCTCGTCCTGGTGTTTGCGGCCTTTCTTACGCTGCCTTTGCTGGTCGGCCAGCTCGAGCACAAGGTGATGGCGCACATGCAGTCCAGGGTGGGGCCGATGTATGCCGGGGGCTTTCACGGTTGGGCCCAGCTGGTCGCAGACGGCGTCAAGTTCGCACAGAAGGAAGACATCGTCCCCGACGCTGCTGACCCAGTGATCTATCGCTTGGCTCCAGCCCTGGCTCTGATCCCGTACTTCGTGGCGATGGTGGCGATCCCGGTCGGTCCTGGGCTGGTCGGCCAAGACCTCGACGCTGGCGTCTTCTTCGTGCTAGCCGTGATGGGTGTGGGGGTCATCGGAACGCTCATGGCTGGCTGGTCCAGCGCCAACAAGTACTCCTTGCTGGGGGCGGTTCGCCAGGTGTCGCAGCTGCTCGCCTACGAGCTGCCCTTCGTTCTGGCCGCTGCGTCGGCAGTCATGGCTGCGGGAGCGCTTTCGTTCACATCGATCGTCAATGCCTGGGAACCGTGGTGGCTGGTCTGGCAGCTCCCCGCGGCCTTCGTGTTCTTCGTTGCGGGATTGGCCGAGCTGAACCGTCCCCCGTTCGACATGCCGGTGGCGGACGCCGAGATCATCTTCGGTCCCTACACCGAGTACACCGGTTTGCGCTTCGCGCTCTTCTTGCTGGCCGAGTACGTGGGAATCGTCCTGCTGTGCTTCTTGACTGCCATCCTGTTCCTCGGCGGATGGCACGGCCCGATCGGTGACTCCTGGTTGTGGACTTTCGCAAAAGCAGGTGCGCTTTCGTTCGTCGTGATCTGGCTTCGGGTCAGTTATCCGCGACTCCGAGCAGACCAGCTCCAAAAACTGGCGTGGCAATTGCTGATTCCGCTGGCGCTGCTCCAGCTGCTGATCACTGGGGTGGTGATGGTGGCATGGTGACGCCCGGGTCAGGTTTGCTCAAGGGTTTGAGTGTCACGTTGCGGACCATGACCCGCCGATCAATCACCGAGCAGTACCCCGATGTCAAACCTGAGCTGCCGCCTCGCAGTCGAGGCGTCATCGCACTGCTCGAAGAGAACTGCACGTCATGCATGCTGTGCGCCAGGGAGTGTCCGGACTGGTGCATCTACATCGACTCACACAAAGAGGTGATTCCCGCACCCGAGTCGGGTGGTCGTGAGCGCACGCGCAACGTGCTCGACCGGTTCGCGATCGACTTTGCGCTGTGCATGTATTGCGGGATCTGCGTGGACGTCTGCCCGTTCGATGCGCTCTTCTGGTCGCCAGAGTTCGAGTACTCCGAGTTCGACATCCGCGACATGACCCACGAGAAGGAGCGCCTGGGTCAGTGGATGCCTACGGTTCCTGCCCCGCCCGCCCTCGACGGTGGAGCTGCTGAGTCGAAGGAGCTGCAGGCGGTACGCAAGAAGGTGGTGGCGCCTGAACGCCCCCTGCCAGAGGACGGCGCAGGTGAGTGATCAGTCGCTTCTGTCACCCACTGGTGCTGACGTGGTGTTCTCCCTGTTCGGACTCGTTGCGGCCGTTTCGGCGCTCATGGTGGTCACGACGCGTCAAGTCGTTCACGCCGGCCTCTGGTTAGCGGTGTGCCTGGGATCGCTAGCGGGGTGTTACCTCGTGATGAGCGCCGACTTCGTCGCCTGGATGCAGCTGTTGATTTACGTAGGTGCCGTCGTCGTACTGCTGCTCTTCGGACTCATGCTCACGCGCGCACCGATCGGGGCCTCAGACGACTTGACGGGACGCAACCGTGCGGCAGCACTGTTCGGTGCATTGGCGCTGACCGGCGTCTTACTGGTTCTTGTTGCGGACGCCTATGGCGCCAAGATGATCGACGTCGACAACTCGTCCGGCACTGCCGCTGTCATCGGTGAGGCGATGTTCCGGTACTGGGTGCTGCCCTTTGAGGCGCTCTCCGTGCTCTTGCTGGCCGCGCTGGTAGGCGCGATCGCAATCTCCAAGCCTCGGCAGGAGAGCTAGATGCATTTGGTGCTTCCGCTCGCCCTGTCGGTGGGACTTTTCGGCATCGGCACGTATGGGCTGCTAGTCAGACGAAATCTCATTCTCATCCTGATGTCCCTGGAGCTGATGCTGAACGGTGCCAACATCAGCATGGTCGCTTTTGATGTCTTCTGGGCTGACGTGCTGAGAGCTGGTCAGTCATTCGCCATCTTCATCATCACGATTGCCGCCGCCGAGATCGGGCTCGGACTGGCGATCTTGCTGCTGCTGTATCGAACACGGGGAACCATCGCGGTCGACGAAGCCACCGATCTGCGCGAAACTCCGCATGCCGGCGCGACTAGCCGGGATGGCGAGAGTGCGGGGCGTACATGAGTGCAGCCCTGGTCATGGTGGTGCTACCAGCCCTGGGTGCGGCGGGCGGTCTTCTCGTCGGTGGTATGTCGCGCAAGGCAAGTGCGCTCATTGCGGTGCTGGGTCCGGCCGCCGCCTTGGTCGTCAGTCTTCAGTTGGCCGCTGGTCATCCGTGGGTCGACCCCACGAGCGACACGGGCTTTGTCTCGTCGGTACAAGCCTTTCCTGCCGCAACGGTGGTGGACGGAATGTCGGTCAGCGTCGCCGTCATGGTCTGCTTCGTCGCGACACTGGTACAGGTCTACTCAATCGGATACATGCGGCGCGAGCCCCGGTATGCGAGCTACTCGGCGTTCATCTCCCTATTCACAGCCGGGATGTTGGCGGTTGTTGTGGCCGGCGACCTGCTGACTTTGGTGATCGGCTGGGAGGTCATGGGCCTGTGCTCTTACCTGCTGATCGGGCAGGACTGGGAGCGTCAGGAGGCTCGAAGCGCGGCAGTCAAAGCTTTCCTGGTCACAATGATTGGCGACGTCGGCTTCATCGTCGGTGTCGTTGTCCTGATTGGAACGACGGGAACATCCTCCATCCCCGACGCCGTTCGCGCGGCAGCTGGTGATCCGACAGTTGCTGTGGTCGCGTCCGTGTTGATACTTCTCGGTGTCCTTGGCAAGTCAGCGCAGTTCCCTTTGCACGCGTGGCTGCCGGACGCCATGGCAGGTCCGTCTCCAGTGAGCGCCCTGATCCACGCCGCGACAATGGTTGCTGCTGGTATCTACGTGGTAGCCAGGCTCTACCCGATGTTCCTCGCCGCTCCTGGCGTGCTGACTCTGATGGCCGTGATCGCCTGTCTCTCGATGCTCGGTGCCGCGGTCGTCGCCCTGGCCCAGAGCGACCTGAAGCGGGTGCTCGCTTGGTCAACCGTCAGTCAGCTGGCCTACATGATGGCGGCCTTGGCGGTCGGCTCACGAGATGCGGCGATCTTCCACCTGCTCTCTCATGCCTTCTTCAAGGCGCTGCTCTTCCTGGCGGCGGGTGTTGTCATCCACGAACTCGGAACCAGCTCGCTGAGCCAGCTCGGTGGTCTCCGCCGAGCGATGCCCTGGACATTCGGCACAATGACCATTGGGTTATTGGCCCTCGTTGGGGTGTTCCCCTTGGCTGGATTCTTCAGCAAGGAATCGATCCTGATCGCCGCCGGGCACGCAACAGAAGGCGATGCCCAGGTGGCACCGTGGGTGGGTTGGCTCGTCCTGGTTGTCTCGATCATGACGATCGCCGTCACGGCAGCGTACGCAACGCGGCTCGGGGCGCTGACCTGGCTCGGCGGTCGTCGGAGCGCGATGACCGCGCGCGAAGGTCCTGCGGTGATGACGGTCCCGTTGGTGCTGCTTGCCGTGCCGACGGTCTTCTTCGGATGGCTGGGATGGACGCACCAGTGGTTGCCGGCGTGGATGGCTGCCACGGCGACCCAGCCACTTTCACCGGTAACCGACTTGAGCCCTGAACTACTGGCGGCGCTTGCGTCCACGCTTGCCGTGGTCGCCGGTGTCCTCGCCTGGGTCCTAGGGCGGCGTCAGATCTCCCGCTGGCTCCCCGAAGGTGGCTTCGCGGCCGGGGGATTTGGAATGGACACCGCCTACGAGTGGCTTGTCGTCCGTCCTTATCTGTGGCTGGTCCGGCGAGTGACGGCATTTGACCGACGGGTCATTGCGCGCACGGTTGCTGAAGTCGGTGCGAGTACCCAGCTGGTCGGCGCCGGCATCCAGACACGACACCGAGGCGACGTTCAGCGTTACATCAGCGCGGCCTTCACAGCCATCGTTGTCGTCTTGGTGCTGCTGTTGGTGGCGGTGGCAACGTGACAGACGCGTGGTTGTTGCCGGGGCTGTTGCTCGTCCCGCTCGTGGGGGCAATCACGTTATTGGTTGCCGGCTCAAGGTCGGAGCGGTGGGCAGCACCGTTCGGGCTCGGCGTCCAGTCGCTGGGTTTGGGCATCACGCTGCTCGCAGTGGCGAACTTTTCGGTCGCTGATGCCGGCTCGATGCAGCTTGGGGTGCAGTGGTCGTGGATTCCCGAGCTGGGAGTCGACTTTCGGTTAGGTGTCGATGGCATTTCGCTGCCGCTTGTCGTACTCACGAGCCTGCTCGGTTGGTGTAGCGCTGTCTACACGGTGCGTCACGTGCCTGAGCCGGGTCGAGCTCGTTCCTTCGTCGGACTCTTGCTGCTACTTCAAGTCGGAATGCTCGGCACCTTCGTCGCTCTGGACCTCATCGTCTTCTTCATCTTCTTCGAAGTCGTGCTGATCCCGATGTGGTTCCTTATCGCGTTCTGGGGTTCCGGTAGACGACGTCAAGCCGCCAACACCTTCATCATCTACACGGTGCTCGGGTCGATTGTGATGCTGGTGGGTTTCTTGGTCGTCATCGTCGAGACTGGTAGCTCAGACATGGTGGCGCTCGCCTCCGGCCTTGGACACGAGATGTCGTCAGGACCTCAGCTTGCCGCTGCGCTGCTCATACTCGCCGGTCTTGCGGTGAAGACGCCGATGTGGCCTCTGCATACCTGGCTTCCTGATGCCCATACGGCCGCGCCCACGGTCGCTTCGGTTCTGCTCGCCGGCGTGCTGCTCAAGATGGGGACGTACGGAATGGTGCGCATCCTGCTACCGGGGTTGCCAGATGCGACTCTGCGCATCGCGCCCTACTTAGCGGCCTTCGCGGTGATCGGCATCTTGTACGGAGCAGTTGCAAGCTACGGACAGGGTGACCTCAAGCGGGTGATTGCCTTTTCGTCGGTCGGGCACATGGGGTTTGTGCTGTTGGGTATCGCCACGCTCAGCGTCGTCGGCGTCAATGCGGCCCTCTTCGGCAACATTGCGCACGGCCTCATCACGGGCCTGTTGTTCTTCGTGGTGGGCGGAATCAAGCGGCGAACCGGAACCACGTCCTTCGCACACCTGCCGAGGGGCCTGTACGCCTCGGCCCCGAGGCTGGGCTTCCTGCTGGGCTTCGCCGCTGTTGCAAGCTTGGGCATGCCTGGACTGGCAGGTTTCTGGGGCGAGTTTCTCTCACTCGTCGGCGCCTATCACCCTCTGGACTCAGCCGATCGACTGTTCTACAGGTTGCTCTTGGTTCTCAGCGCCATCGGAGTGGTGATGGCGGCGGCGTACTTCCTCCGCGTGCTCCGTCGGGTTGGCCAGGGAGAAGCACCACCTCAGCGGTTTGTCGATGTCACGCCTCGTGAGTGGCTGGCATGGACTCCACTCGCGATCCTGATCCTCGTTCTCGGGCTAGCGCCGGTGATCGTGCTGGAAATGACAGATCCAGCGGTCCGCAATGTTGTTGAGTCTTTGGCTGGAGCTCTGACGTGAGCATCCAGTCGATCGATCTCTCAACGCTCGCGCCCACCGTCGTCGTGGCAGTCGGAGCTCTGCTTGCGTTATTGGTCGACTTGGTGAGCCGAAGGGGCCAAGCGGCTGTAGCTGTCGGTGTGCTGTCGCTGTTGATCGCCACTCCGTTCACCTTGGCTTCCTCTGGAGAGCGCACGATGTGCACGAGCAGCGACGTCGCCACGTCACAGTGCGCATACGTCGTCGACCCGATCTCGGTCGCTCTCCAGTTGGTCGTTCTGGGTGGAACGGTGGTCGTCCTTCTCATGGCGTCGTCCGACGTCACTGCTCGAACGGTTCCCGGAGGAGAGTTCACTTTCTTGCTGCTGAGCTCAGCTGCAGGGGCGGTTCTGGTTCCCGCTACCAATGACCTTGTAACTCTCATAGTTGCACTCGAAGTTGTATCTCTGCCCGGATTCGCTTTGGTGGCACTCAACCGACGTGATTCGCGGGCAGCAGAGGCGGCGATGAAGGCGTTCCTCTACTCAGTTGCCGCCGTAGCGGTGTCGCTTTACGGCGTGTCCCTTCTCTACGGGGACACCGGCGTGGTCACGTTCCCGGATCTGCATGTTGCTGCGTCTGCAAGCCAGCCATCCGCCATAGCGACCGCCGGACTTGTCATGCTGCTCGCCGTTATGTCGTTCAAGGTGGCGGCAGTGCCTTTCCACGCGTGGGCACCCGACACGTATCAAGGTGCGACGGTTCCAGTCGCTGCGTACCTCTCGGTGGTTTCCAAGGCGGCCGGCTTTGCGGCGCTGCTCCTGGTGACGTGGACCTTTGCCGGCTGGGCTCAGGTATGGGCGCCGGTCGTCGCCGTCCTTGCTGGCGCCACCATGCTGGTCGGAAACCTGGTCGCTCTCAGGCAAAGCTTCGCGATCAGACTGTTGGCATGGTCGTCCATCGCCCAGGCCGGTTACATCTTGGTACCGCTGGCGGCGGTCAGTGGCTCTATCGAATGGGGCACGTTGGTCACCACGGCTGTCATCGGCTACCTCGTCGCCTACGCGGCAATGAACCTCGGTGCTTTTGCAGTTGTGGCGGTGGTGAGACGGCTCGAGGGAATTGATCGGATCGTGGACTACCGCGGGCTGGGTCGTCGACGACCATGGCTGGCCGTCAGCCTCGCCTTCTTTCTTGCGTGCCTGGCCGGCCTCCCTCCAGGAGTGATCGGTCTGTTGGTGAAGGTTGACGTCCTGGCAGTTCCTGCCACTGGCCAGGTCTGGTGGCTCGCCATGGTCATGGCTGTCTCCACGGTGATCGGCCTGTACTACTACTTGAAGTGGGGCGCCATGCTCTTCCGTGCCCGAACTCGTGAAACGACACCAGTGCTGCATCGTCCGGCCAGCTCGAACTGGCCGTCCGTTGCGGCTGTCTTTGTGTGCCTGGCGGCTACGGTTTTGCTGTCAGTCTTTCCGACGTTTGCGTTGGGACTGATGGATCACCTCTAGCCGCGTCCCGTCGACTCCTGTTCAGGTGGTAGTAGTGGAGTCATGAACCGCTACATCAACGGGGTTAAGACTGCCTTTCTGCTGACCCTGATGGCTGCCGTCATCATGGCCATCGGGGCGTGGCTGGGAGGCAGGCAGGGCCTCATCATCGCGTTCGGCATTGCTTTGGCGATCAACGCCTACTCGTACTGGAACAGTGGCTCACTTGCCATCCGAGCGATGCGTGCTCAGCAAGTCACTGAGGCGGAACAGCCGGGCATGCACCGGATCGTTCACGATCTCTGTGGAGATCTGGGGCAGCCGATGCCGCAGTTGTATGTCTCGCCGACCATGGCTCCGAATGCGTTCGCCACAGGTCGCAATCCCGAGAATGCCAAAGTGTGTTGCACAGAGGGAATCCTTCAGCTGCTCGACGAGCGTGAGCTCCGCGGCGTCCTCGCGCACGAGCTGTCGCACGTGGCCAACCGCGACATCCTGATCTCCTCGATCGCCGCCGCGATCGGGATGAGCATCACCTTCCTGGCGCGGTTCGCGTTCTTCTTCGGGGGCGACGACGAAGGTGGCGGCAACGTCTTCGCGCTCCTCCTGGCATGGATCCTCGCGCCGATCGCCGCGATGCTGATCCAGATGGCCGTCACGCGGTCACGCGAATACCAGGCCGACGAGTCC
>JBJMHG010000094.1:0-11121 GCA_045807485.1 Actinomycetes bacterium | reverse complement strand
GCCCTGTACAGCGGCCTGGCGGCCGGAATAACCGCTCGCTTCGCCGGACGACTGGGTCGGGTCTGGTGGCCAATTCACCGAGTCGCCATCGTCGTCTACGCCGCCGCTTGGCTGCACGGACTGCTGGCCGGCAGCGACTCGGCTGCCTTAATCCTCACCTACGCCGGCTCACTTCTGCTCGTCCTGTCCGTTGCGGCGAGCAGATACCTCACCGATCCGATCCGCAAACTTCCCCGAGGCGTCCGATGACCATCTTTAGCGAGTCAGTCCCGATCACGCCCGATGGTCTGGCCCGAGGGCAAGTTCACTCACTCGTCGAGCACCGCTCGGCATATCCGGCGCCGGCCACTGACCATCTGCACAGGGACGTCACAGCCGCCGGACTACGAGGCTGCGGCGGCGCAAGCTTCCTGGTGACACGCAAGTGGGACGCGGCGATAGAAGCGGGGGGCCGCGGAATAGTCGTGGCCAACGGCGCAGAAAGCGAACCGGCAAGCAGCAAAGACTCTGCTCTGCTGCAGTTGCGTCCCCACCTGGTGCTGGATGGACTCAGTGCAGTTGTGCGCGCCACCCACGCCAAGAGCGGCGTGGTCTGGTTGCACCAAGGGTCGATACACAGCCGCGCGGCGATCGACCGAGCACTCGCCGAGCGACGTGCTGCAGGGATCTTCGACCCGCCAATCATGATCACCGAAGGTCCTGCTCGCTATCTGTCTGGTGAGTCGAGCTCGATCATCCATGCGCTGTCGGGAGGTCCGGCTCTGCCACGCACGCTTCCCGTCCCGGCGGCCATCAGAGGCGTGGGAGGTCGGCCAACGGTGGTCCACAACGTCGAGACCCTGGTGCGCGTCGCCTGCATTGCGTCGGGACGCGATCACGAAGGCGGGCGGTTGCTTACGGTTGCCACCCCAACGACGCGGACTGTGCTGGAGGCCCACCCGAGTGACCGCCTCGCCTCATTGACGTCAGGTCTGGTGGGTTCGCGCGCCGCTGCAGTGCTGCTCGGCGGTTACGGCGGCATGTGGCACCGATGGGATGACGTCGCTGCGCTGCCGTTGTCCGAGCTGGGAACCAAACTCGGACCGGGAATAGTCATGACGCTTCCGCACGACGCCTGCGGCGTCACGGCCAGCGCTCGCATCATTCGCTACTTGGCTGCATCCAGCGCCAAGCAGTGCGGTCCGTGCATCTTCGGCCTGGGCGAGATCACCGCGGTAATGGACCGGATCGCGGCCGGTCGCGCACGTCGAAGCGATGTCGCTCGTCTTCAGCAGATCGCTGCGGCGGTCGCCGGACGCGGTGCGTGCCACCACCCAGACGGCGCGATCAGAATGCTCGGTTCGGCTATCGAGGTGTTCAGCCACGAGTTCGGTGCTCACCGGCGTAGCCAGCAGTGCCTACGGCGCCACGACATTGGAACGTCAGGATCGAGGGCAGCATGATGCAACCACTCCAGATCGATGCCGCCTCATGTGACGGGGTCGGAATATGCGCCGTTGTCGCTGGTGACCTCATCCACCTCGACCAGTGGGGATTCCCTGTCATTGCTGACACAACCGATGCGCAGCTGCTCAAACAAGCCCGGAGGGCAGCGCGAGCTTGCCCGCACAGGGCCCTGAGCGTTAGTGACCCCGCTCGTACCTAGGCGACCGGCTCGTTCGTGCATCGCACTCGACCCTTGTCGAGGACTTGGCCAGAGATCGTCACGAACGCATGCTCGTACGTGCCGTCGCTGGACAGATCCAAGCGAAGCACTCCGTAGCGATTGCCCTTGCGAACGCGACTGCCAGGCGCTTTGGTCGTGATGCCGTAGTGGTTCTTGCCGCCGGTACCTACCGTGAACTGCTGCATTTCACTCCGCTTGGCGAAGCGTTCGTAGATGTGGTCATGACCGTTCAAAACCACGTCGACGCCTCCGCGATTGCTCATGTGCCACAGGGGTCTGGCACGCGCCTTCGTGTCCGGGTTGCCCGCGTACTCACCTGACGACCTCAACGGGTGATGCCACATGGCAACCGTGCAAGTGCTGGTGTTGTTCGCGAGCACATGCCGCAGCCACTTGCCTTGGGGCGACTTCGCTCCGCAGCCCCCCACGTGTTCACAGTTCGAGTCGAGCATGACGACCCGCCACCCTTTGACCGGTGTAAATGTTCGCCAAGGCTGCCTCGGGCTGCCGGCGTGACGACCCCAATAACGGAAGTGCCCACGCGCGTTCTTGGTGTAGTACTCGTGGTTGCCAGCGACCGCCTTGGTCACCGACCGCACCGCCCTGAACGCGGGGTCGAACACCGCCTTGAAATCCCGGTACTGACCGTACTCGTACTGCGCGTCTCCGAGTGTGAAGAACCAGTCGGCTCCGCGCGCGACCATGCCCTTCACGAGTCGGCCCACCTTGTTCTGCTGACAAAGGCCCGCTGTGTGGATGTAGGGACTGTCCGGGTCACACGCGATATCACCCACCGCCACGATCCGCGCCACCTGCGGACCAGCCTCCGGTCCGGCTTGCACGGACGTCGTGGTGACGAGAGCAGACCCCGCCAGGAGAGCTGCCGAAAGTGCAAGGGCTAGACCGAGACTAAGGAGACGGGACATGCGCACGGCGTCCAGTCTGCCTGACGACCCCTGTGGCACGATCCCCCCATGTCTGACCTCTCGTTCGGTGTCTACGTCATTCCACGTGATCAAGAACACGGACGTGACCTTGCTCTTCGGATGGAAGACACCGAATTCGACACCGCATGGATCGGCGACACGCTCGGCGACGTGCGACAGCGCGAGGCACCGCTGCTCGACTCGTGGGTCACGCTCGGCGCCCTGGCGTCGGAGACCGAAGACCTCGAGCTGGGAATGCTCGTCACCAACCTTGCTTGGCGCGATCCCGTGCAGGTGGCGCGTTTTGCGATGTCGATCGACCAGCTCAGCAACGGCCGCTTCGTATTAGGTCTCGGCTCTGGTCAACTCGACGACCAACTCATGCAGGGTCGCGCCGTCTACGAGATGACCAATAAGGAGCGAGTGGATCGATTGGAGGAAGGCACCCAGGTCATCGACCGGCTGCTTCGTGGTGATGTCAGTGATTTCTCCGGGCGGTTCACGACCTACGAGAACGCGGCAATGGCACCCGGCTGTATACAGACTCCGCGACTGCCCCTTTCAATCGCCGGCAACGGCCCTCGGATCACGAAGGTGGCAGCGCGTCTGGCAGATACCTGGAACGCCTGGATCGACATCACCGACGTCGACGAGTTTCATCGCCGCATGACCGAGCGAACCGCGATGCTCGACGACTACCTCTCAGAGATAGGTCGTGCACCGGAGACGCTAACTCGGTCGTTGTTTGCACTCGACGACTCCTTCGACGCCTGGGATGATCCGGGGGCCGTTCCCAAGCTCGTCGATCAATTCGCGCCATTGGGGTTCACCGATTTCATCTTCTACCCGCCCCATCCCCGGGATTGGCGGAAGTTCCTGAAGGTCGGCGTCGAAGTCCTCAGGTCTTTGCGGCATTGAACTCGCGATCACGTCAGCCCAGCGGTCTCGACCTGCGGCAACGTCCATCGATCGGCATCATCTACCTGTGACGCGTCCTGTACTAAGCCCCTCCGCGGCCGCGGACGCCATCCGGCGCACTTTTCGCGTCATCTTGTCCGGCGACCCCGAGGGTGAGCCATCGTGGGTAAAGGCCATCGGCGCGCCAGGCGACGCTGGATGGTTCGGCCCTGGGAGCGCTGCGTGGCAGGTGAACGGCTCCCTCGCCACGCTGGTCGGCGGCCCTCGTGCTCTGCTGATGCAAGCCTGTCATCCCTTGGCGCTGGCCGGGGTCGAACAGCACTCCACGTACCGCACCGACCCACTGGGCAGATTGCAGCGGACCAACCTCTACGTGACAACCTCAACGTTTGGCACCACCCAGCTCGCCGAGCAGACGGCGGCAATGGTCAAGGGCGTCCATGAGCGCGTGTTTGGCGTCGCCGATGACGGACGTCCGTACTCGGCACAGGACCCGCGCCTGCTGTTGTGGGTTCACCTCGGCCTCACCGAATCGATGCTGGTGGCGTATCAAAAATATGGCGCCGCTTCGGTTGATGCAGACGCGTATGTCAACGACATGGCGGTGCTCGCGCGCGCGCTCGGAGTAGTAGATCCCCCAACGACGCGCCACGAGCTCACCGCCGGCATCGAATCGTTCCGCGACGAGGTCGGGGGCGGTCCAGCCGCACTTTCAGTGAACCGCTTCCTGCGCTTCCCAGGACGAGCTCTTCCGGTCGGCGCTTGGGCTCCTTACGAAGTCCTGATCCGTGCGGCCTCTGACCTGCTGCCGAACTGGGCTCATGACTGCCTTGGCAGCTCGTCACGCCACCGGATTACCCAACAGCTCGACGCTGCCGCATGCCACGCACTGCTGCGTTCGCTCCAAGCGGTGCTCGGGTCGCGGTCACGAGCTGTCGAGCTGGCTCACCAGCGAACCGAACACGCAGCGCACGAGTCAGCGGGCGGTGTCGATCACCACTAGCCGCGTCTCGGTCATCTCTCGAACTGAGTAGGCCGGACCCTCACGAGTGTTACCGGAGTCACGGACCCCGCCGTAAGGCATCTGGTCGGCTCGCCAGGTCGGCACCTCGTTAACCAGAACACCGCCAAAATCAAGGGTGCGTACCGCTTCGAACGCCGTAGCGATGTCGTGCGTGAAGATGGCCGCCTGAAGTCCGTACGCGGTGTCGTTGGCCAGTTTGAGTCCCTCGTCCACCGAGTCGATCGCCTGGATGGCGACTACCGGCCCGAACACCTCCTTGACGCACACCTGCATCTCGGGCTTGGCGTCGGCGATAACGGTTGGTTCAAGGACTCCGTTGGCGTCGATCTCGCCCCCGGTCACGATGCGACCGCCCTGCGCGATGGCTTCGTCGACCCAGCCCTTAACGCGATCGCGTTCACCGCGCGAGATCAGCGCGGACACGTCAGTGCTCTCATCAAGCGGGTCACCGACGACGAGTCCGCTCACCATTGACGCAAGGTATTCGGTGAAGTCTTCGGCGACGCTGCGGTGGACGAGAATGCGCTGGGTCGAGATGCACGACTGGCCTGCGTGCGAAAAGCCAGCGATCTTGATCTTTTCGGCAGCCTTACGCCAGTCACCGTCCTCCGCAATGATCACCGGAGCGTTGTTACCAAGCTCGAGGCCCACGTGCTTACGGGGTGCGCGTTGCTTGATTCCCCAACCCACTTCCGGTGATCCGGTGAACGTGATGAGCGCAACGTCGTCGTGCTCGACGAGAGAGTTGCCGACGACCGACCCAGGACCTGTGACGACCGACAGGTATGACGGCGGTAGACCGCACTCTTCGATCAGCAGCCAGGCCAACGCAATCGCGCTGAAGGGCGTCTGCCCTGCAGGCTTGAGCACGACTGGGCACCCGGCCGCGATGGCGGGCGCGAGCTTGTGTGCCACCAGGTTGAGCGGGAAGTTGAAGGGACTGATCGCCCCTACGACACCGATCGGCACTCGCATCGTGTAGGCGATTTTGGTGTCTGCGCCCGGGGCGGCCGCGATGGGAATCACCTCGCCAGCCAGCTTGCGAGCCTCTGTTGCAGCGAAAGTGAAGGTTCCTACCGCTCGGTCAGCTTCCACCATGGCGGTCTTGATCGGCTTGGCAGCCTCACGCGCGATGATGGCGGCGAACTCCGCCTGCCGTTCACGTAGCAGGTGCGCGGCTTTGTCGAGAATCTCCGCGCGCTGCCACGGAGCCAACGGCTGGTCACGAAGTGCCCCCTTGGCTGCTGCGACCGCGCGATTGACATCACTTTCACCCAGCAGGGGCACGTCACCCAAACGCGATCCGTCAAACGGGGACGACACCTGCGAGGACTGACTCCCGGTGACCGCCTGTCCCGCAACAGGGACGGGCGTGATCCCGTCGGCGGGAAGCGTGATGCGGTGGCTGTCGGACATGACCCCTCCGAGGCAAGTGGATGTCGAACTGGCGCGCAGCATCGTGCGCACTAGGAGTCTGCCCTACCGCCCGCGTCGCGTGCGAGTCGGCTGGGAGCCGTCGCGGTCACGGCGCACCTGCACCTTCTTGCCCTTGATCCGGGTGGCGCGAAGGGCGACCACCACCTCGTCCACCGCGTCGTCGGGCACTTCGACGAGAGAGAAGTTGTCGGCGATCTCAATGGAACCGACGTCTCGCCCAGTGAGCCGGCTTTCACCCGCAACAGCGCCAACCAGATCTTGCGGGCGGATGCCGGACGATCGGCCCGCGCCTACCCAGACGCGTCCGCTGCCGCCAGCCTTTGACGGCTCTCGACGCGTTCCGCCACCCCGGGGTGCCTTCGACTCGCTGGCACGGCCTGAGCGTTTCGGCTTGTCGGTGTCTCGCGGGGTAGAGACCTCCGGAATCTCATCGTCATCGTCAGGTCCGGCAACTGCCTCGTGCGCCAGCTTCACGGCGGCCAGCGCCACTTCGACGATGTCGTAGTCATCGGTCAACGACTCGACCACGACGCCGACGTGCTCGAGATTTCCGGCGGCGAGGACATCTTCGAGCGCTGCACGCGTCACTTCCAGACGACGCGCATGAAGGTCGGCGACGGTGGGGACCTTCTGTACCGCGATCTTTTGACGCGTGACTCGCTCGATCGTCTTCAGCATGCGGTGCTCACGTGGCTCCGCCAACGTGACCGCAACGCCATCGCGGCCACCTCTTCCGACACGTCCAATTCGGTGGACGTACGAGTCGGGGGCTGAGGGAACGTCATAGTTCACGACGTGTGTGAGCTGTTCGACGTCGAGCCCGCGAGCAGCGACGTCGGTGGCGACGATCAGATCTGCTGCGCTCGACCGAAGTCGGTTCATCACCCGGTCACGTTGGTTCTGGTCCATGCCTCCATGAAGCGCCTCGGCACGATAACCACGACCGTTGAGAGACTCAGCGAGAGTCTCGACCTCAGCTCGGGTGCGACAGAAGACAAGAGCAGCGGTTGGTGACTCGATGTCGAGGATGCGTCCCAAGGCAGCCGGCTTGTGCGACCGCGCGACGATGTACGCCTCCTGCCGGACACGCGGCGCAGCACCCTTCGCGGTGCGCTCCCGCTCGATCTCTACGTGGACCGGGTCGCTGAGGTACTTGCGCGCGATCTTGGCGATCCGCGAGGGCATCGTCGCAGAGAACAAGACCGTTTGTCGGTCATCGGGGGCCGCCGCCAGAATCTGCTCGAGATCGTCAGCAAAGCCCATGTCGAGCATTTCGTCGGCTTCGTCGAGCACCAGGGTCTCGATCGCGTCGAGGCCAAGAGTCCCACGCTGCACGTGGTCAACCGCGCGTCCTGGAGTGGCGACTACGACGTCGATTCCGCTTTTGAGCTCACGCAGCTGCCGGTATATCGGCTGGCCACCATAGATCGGCAGTACCCGCGCATCGCGACCACGGCCGTACCTGTGCAGGGCCTCTGAGACCTGCATGCATAGTTCTCGGGTCGGTACGAGCACCAGGGCGATCGGACGGTCACCCCGCTTGCCATCCCTCAGGCGAGTGAGAAGAGGAAGGGCGAAGGCAGCAGTCTTACCCGTGCCGGTTGCGGCTTGTCCCAGCAGGTCATGACCCTCGAGCAGCACCGGGATGGCCTCGCGCTGAATCGGGGTGGGCTCTTCGTAACCCAGACCGTCAAGCGCCTTGAGCAGCGCGGGGTGCAGACCGAGGTCACTGAAGGTCTTGGGGGTCGATGCGGCGCTCACGCCGCCCAGTGTCCCGCGCGAGGGAGTATTACGTCATCTTTGCTATTCAGACGTCGGTGTGCGTCTGCGATGTGACGGCCTGAAGGATGAATGCCGCCACCTCGGCTTCGTACGCGAGGTGGGCGAATCTGCCCGGCGGGCCGCTGTGACCGCCCTCTCCCAGCTCGGCCCGGAACAGCGTGCGGGCATCCCCTGGTTGGGCCGTACTACGAATCTTGGCCACCCACTTGGCGGGCTCGTGGATTGAGACACGGGGGTCATGCAAGGCGCCGGTAGCCAACAGCTCGGGACGATCTCCGACCGGAACATTGTCGTAGGGCGAGTACCCGAGCATGTACTCGAACTGCTCGGCGATCCGCGGATCACCCCATTCCTCGACCTCCTGCGACGTCAGCGGTATGTCGTGGTTGAGCATGGTGGTCACGACGTCCACGAAAGGGACTTCCGCAACAACGGCGCGCCAGCGGTCAGGGCGCATCGAGTACACGGCCCCCTGCAGCAGACCGCCCGCCGACAGCCCTCTGGACACGATGCGTGAGCCGTCGATGAGGCCCTCTTGCGCGAGGGCGTCCGCCACATCGATGAAGTCGGTGAAGGTGTTCTTCTTGGTGAGCATCTGACCACCGAGGTACCACCGGCGACCCTTCTCGCCCCCGCCTCGGATGAGGGCATGTACGAACACGACGCCGCGGTCGAGCAGGCTGGGCAGCGACCCCTCGAACCCTGGCCAGAAGGCGCTCTCGTAGGCGCCATAGCCGTAGAGCAGCATGGGAGCCGTGCCGTCTAGTGCGGTGTCGCGACGGCGGGCGATCTTCAATGGAATCGACTCACCATCGCGCGCTGCGATCGAGCGCAACTCTGTGACGTACTCAGACTCGTCATAGTTGGGAAGTCTGCGCTTGCGAACCACCTCACGCGCGCCGCTGTCGAGGTGGATCTGCACCCACTCCCCCGGGTTCGTGTAGGAGTCCACCTGCACGAGCACAGAGTCGACATCGGGTTCCTCGTTGTGCCACAGAACGAGCAGCCCTCCTGGTATCTCAGCTTCCAGGATTTCGCCGTCATCGATAGTCAAGGCGTCGGACAGCTTGTCACGCGAGAACACTCGCAGCTGCTGTCTACCGTCGGACACCGTTGGCAGAACGACATGTCGTGCGAAGACCTCGACGTCCTGTATCCGAACGTTGGGGGACTCAGCGATCAGCTGCCGCCACTCGCTTCGAACCGATGACGTTCGCGGTGCGGCCATCAGCCGCCGCTCAGGGGCGTGGCCATGGTTCGTGACGATCAGCAGGTCGCCACCGTCTGGGCCGGGACGGTGCGCTACTCGATAGTCGATGCCGTGCTCACGAGCGGTGACCACCCACGCGGGCTGATCTGGCAGGTGTGCGTCGACCAACCAGGCTTCGGAGGTGTTGGTGGAGTAGGCGAACACCACGAGCAGGTCGCCGGCACGGTCGGCCCAACAGGTGACGAAAAACTGCTCGTCGCTTTCCTCGTAGACCTTGACGTCGTCACCGGCGGCTGTCCCTAAACGGTGTCGCCAGACTTGAAAGGGCCGGTACTTCTCGTCGTGGACGACGTAGAAGAAATCGTTCCCGTCAGCAGCCCATCCGCCGCCGTAGTAGGTGTGCGGCACCTTGTCGGGCAGGTCCTCGCCCGTGGTCAAGTCGCGGAACCGAAGCTCGTAGACCTCATCACCGGCGACATCAACTGAGTAAGCGAGCAGATCACCGTTGGGGCTGACGAGACGAACGCCTACCTCGACATACGAGGAGTCTTCTAACAGCTCGTTCTGGTCGAGCACGAGGGACTCGACGCCATCTGCACCCACTCGAAACAGCTGGGCAAACTCACGTCCCTCTGGAACACGAGTGAAGTACTCGTACGAGCCCTCGCGCCATCTTGCTGACTCTTCCGTCTGCGGAACCCGCCGCACCATCTCCTCGGTGAGCGTTTCGATCAGAGAAGCGAGCGGCTTCATCTCGGCGTCGTAATAGGCCCGCTCCGCCCGCAGGTACGAGAGCGATTCCTCGCTCGACTTGTCCAGCAGCCAGTGGTAGTCGTCCACTCGTTCCACGCCGTGTTCACGGTGAACGGTCGGGTGCTTGGGCGCGACAGGAGGTTGGCTCATAAGGCTGGACGCTACCGACCAGCCTTCACCTGCGCGAGCAGGTTCCGGACGACGGCAGGATCCAGACCGTAGAGAGTGTTGCCCCTCCGTCCCACGACCGTCGGCGACATCAGCATGGAATTGAGCACCGACTCTTCCGTTGCGTCTATCACGGCCTCGAACAGCGGGTCGAGGTCTTTGCCGGTGACCGGTGCCGAGCCTGGTGCGTCGCCTCGCGGGACCCGCAGGCCGGTGGCGAACGCCATGAATATCTCGCCGCTGCCGTGATGCGCGGTCGAACCGGTCCGAGCGAGCCCCATGCCCGCGCGCCGCGCAAGTCGCTCGCACCCCGCGTGGTCGACCGGCGCGTCCGTACCGACGACGACGATGCACGACCCCTTCGGCCCGGGATCGGACGCAACCTCTGGATATTCCACCGAGGGGTCGGATATGAGTCGTCCAACCGGCACTCCATCGACGGTCAGGCGTCGAAAATCGCCGAAGTTGCTCATCACCAGAGCGGCCACCGTGTGACCGGACGGTAAAAGTCGCGACGACGTACCGATCCCACCCTTGAACCCAAGACATGACATTCCGGTGCCGCTGCCGACCGCGCCTTCAGGCGGGGGTTCTGCTGAGCCGACCGAGGCGCGGGCTGCAGCAAGAGCGGCCGCAACGTCTGACTCATCGACCTGCATCGCCCTTGACTCATTCACGAAGGAGTCGTCGCACTCTGCGACGACAGGGATGATGACGTCCTCTTTGCCGATCTCGCTGTCGGCGGCCATCATGAGCCGGCATGCCGCGTCGTACACCCGACCAAGCTGCATCGTCGACGTCAGGAAGATAGGAGTCTCGAGCAGCCCCCACTCGGCTGCTGTGATGAAGCCGGTCATCTCGCCAGCGCCGTTGAGCGTTGCGGCTCCGAACGGGACCGGCGACCTGAAGGTGTCTCCGCCAACCTCGACGACCGTGACACCGGTTCTGGCGATCCCTCGACCCACCGGGGGATCCGGCTCGTCTCGCCATACCGTGGCGTGGCCAACTCCTACGCCGGGCACGTCGAGCATGGAGTTCGTAGGTCCAGTAGGGAGCACACCTATAGCGGCGTCAAGATCACGAAAGCGGGGCACCGTGACATCATGCCGAACATGACCTTGCGGACACCGCTCGTGTGGTCAGAAGCGTGTCTTCGCCACGAGCCCAAGGGCGAGGTCTGGGTCGGGGTGACGATCGAGGGAACCGAGATCCCAGAGCGCGCCAGAGTGATCAGATC
>JBJMHG010000093.1:0-7725 GCA_045807485.1 Actinomycetes bacterium | reverse complement strand
ATCAAGACCCGCGCAACCCCAACAAGCGGCTGCGCGCACTCTTCGATGACGGCACCTTCGTCGCACTGACCGCTGATGGCGATTCAGGCATGTTGGCCGGTCACGGCCTGATCCACGGCACCCATGCTGTGGCCTTTGCATCCGACGCCACCGTGATGGGTGGCGCCATGGGGGCCGAGGGCTGCAAGGTGATCCTCGCTGCCTACGCGCGCGCTTTGGCCGACGAGATTCCGGTGATCGGACTCTGGCACTCCGGTGGCGCTCGTCTCGCCGAAGGCGTCGTCTCGTTGCACGCCGTCGGCGAGGTCTTCAACATCATGACCAGGGCGTCCGGTCGCATCCCGCAAATCTCTGTAGTGCTGGGCGCCGCCGCGGGTGGTGCCGCGTACGGTCCGGCGCTCACCGACATCGTGATCCTCGGCCCCAACGGACGCGTCTTCGTGACCGGCCCTGACGTCGTCCGCTCAGTGACCGGCGAAGACGTCACGATGGAACGCCTTGGTGGCGCCGAACCACACGCTCGTCGCAGTGGGGTCGTCCACATCGCAACTGAGACCGACGCAGAGGCACTGTCGAAAGCGCGGGCCCTGACGAGCCTGCTTGGCGCACCGGGCGTCCTCGAAGGAGCCACGGCGGTCGACGACATCGACCTCGCCAACTACCTCCCCGAGTCCGACAAACGCGCGTACGACGTGCACCCACTGGTCGAACACCTCCTGGACGCCGAAACGTCCGTCGAGCTGCACGAGCGGTGGGCACCCAACATCGTCACGACCCTCGGTCGTCTCGGCGGCCGAACGGTCGGCGTCATCGCCAACAACCCGCTGCGGCTCGGCGGTTGCCTCGACTCGCCGTCCGCTGAGAAGGCCGCACGCTTCGTGCGGATGTGCGATGCCTTCGGCGTTCCTCTCGTGGTCGTGGTTGATGTACCCGGCTACCTGCCAGGCGTTGGCCAGGAGTGGGAGGGCGTCGTGCGGCGCGGCGCCAAGCTGCTGCACGCGTTTGCCGAAGCCGTGGTGCCACGGGTCACTGTGGTCACCCGCAAGGCATATGGCGGTGCCTACATCGCGATGAACTCACGCGCGTTGGGCGCTACGCGGGTGTTCGCCTGGCCCTCGTCCACCGTTGCTGTCATGGGATCGATCGCCGCCATCCGGATCTTGCATCGACGCAAACTCGCTGACGTTCCCGAAGACGTTCGCGCCGAAATCGAGCAAGAGCTGGCGGACGAGCACGAGCTCATCGCCGGTGGCATCGACAAGGCGAAGGCGCTCGGAGTGGTCGACGAAGTGATCGAGCCCTCGCAGACCCGCTCGGCACTCGCCGCCGCCATCGTCGCGGCAGCCCCACTGCGCGGACGCCACGGCAACATCCCGCTCTAACCCCAAGAACGACGCTTTCACTCACTCTGCGGCACCTTTCTCCATGCTCATCAGCAGCTGGTAACCATCACACTTGGTCATTGCGGGTGATGCCCCTCCACGCCAGGCTGGCTCAAACAGGAGGTGTTTCATGCCCAAGTTCCTCATCAAGGCGTCCTACAGCGCCCAAGGGATCAAAGGTGTCGTGGCTGAGGGTGGCACGGGCCGCGCTGAAGCCGTCGGCAAGGCAATCGCCGGTGTCGGTGGACAGATGGAGTCGTTCTACTTCGCGTTCGGCAGCGACGACGTGTACATCGTCGCCGACATACCTGACAACAAGGCCGCGATTGCCATGGCTGCCACCGTCGGCGCCACAGGGGCGCTGAGCAGCTACGAGACGGTCGTGCTGCTCGAGCCGACAGAGATCGACGAGGCTCTGCGCGAGTCGGTCGACTACCGCCCGCCAGGCGGCTGACCAGAGCCAACGACCCGCGACGGCCCCTCCCGCTACTGCGGAAGGGGCCTTGTCGCGACCGGAACAGGGAAGGGGACGCGTCCGGTCACAAACACCGAGTGGTCGATCGGCTGGATCACCCGGCTTAGATCACCCGGCTTAGATCACCCGGCTTAGATCACTTGGTGCAGCCATCGCACCGGAGCGCCGTCGCCGGCGTACCGGAAAGTCTCGAGCTCGTCGTCCCATGGGCGTCCCAGCAACTGGTCAAGCGCCTCAGACAGCGACGCCTTGCCGCCTTCGGCGTCCAACATGGCAAGACGGATCCGATCCTCGGGCACGAGGATGTCTCCATGGATTCCCATGACCGCATGGAAGATGCCTAGTGGCGGCGTGTACATGTAGCGCTCGCCCTCGTAGCCAGGTGAAGGCTCTTCGGTGATCTCGTAACGCACGTGCTCCCAGCCGCGCATGGCCGAGGCCAAGGTGGACGCCGTGCCCGGCTCGCCCTGCCACGACAGCTCAGCTCGGTAGCTCGCCGTCTGGGCCGGCTGCGGCGTCCATTCGAGGCTGACTTCGCCGCCAAGGACTCCGGCGATCGCCCATTCGACATGTGGGCACAACGCAGCAGGCGCGGAGTGGATGAACACCACACCGCGCGTTGTCGGGTTGAGCGACATCTCCGGCCTCCTTTGCGAGGGTCGCCTTCCCCAGCTACCTCGACTCCGGATGGCCGGCTTCCGCCGAACCTGCTCGCATTGTGCCCGACCGCCCAAGGTCTGGCCACCTTCGCCCCCGCGTGTCGCTGCCTCGCTCACGACACCCAGACGCCCACCAGCCAAACACCGAAAATGGCTGCCCCTGCCAACATCTGAACCACCGTGCCCACCCCATAGCCCTGCAGCGCCGCCCACGTGGTGTCCCAGGCCTGCCTCGGGTGGCGAAGACGTACCAGCTCGGCAAGCCAGAGCCCGCCGACCCCACCCACCACGATTCCGAGAAACGGGATGGTGAAGAAACCCACCACGGCCCCAATCATCGCCACGGTGAGCGCCCACCAGGGCGCACCCGCTCCGGACGCCTTCCGTCCCGACCAGATCAGCGCCGCAATGGTGCCGACCAGTGCTAGCACCGTGACGATCGCGAAAGTGGTCCAGCGGACGGCTCCCCCACCGTCGAGCCACGCCCAGAGTCCAACGGCTGCCCACATCAGCACGAGGCCCGGCAATACCGGGACAACAAGACCCACCAAGCCGACGACCATCGCGACGGCGATGACGAGCTCGAGCCACGGACTCACGACGGCGATCGTCCCATGTCAACATGTGGAGTCGGCGGTTCGGGAGCACACTGTCCGGTGTGGAGCATCCGGCGGGGACTCAGAGCGAACGCCAGCCCCGACGCCAACAGCGGGTGCTCGTCACGGGCGCAACCGGCTACATCGGCGGACGACTGGTTCCAGAGCTGCTGAACGCCGGCTTCGACGTTCGGGTGCTTGCGCGCCGTCCCGAACGCCTTCGCGACCAGCCGTGGGCTGACCGCATCCACATCACGGCGGGCGACGCTTCCAATGCCGACGACGTCGCCGAAGCGCTCGAAGGAATCGACACCGCGTACTACCTCTTGCATTCCCTGATAACGGGCAAGGGTTTCGAGGACGTCGAGTCGTCAATGGCTCAGACCTTCGCGGACGCCGCACGCGCCCAAGGCGTGGGGCGCATCGTGTACCTGGGTGGGCTGGAACCACCGTCGGAGACGCCGTCGCCGCACATGAAGTCCCGGTTGAAAGTCGGACAGATCCTGCGTGAGTCCGGAGTTCCGACCGCTGAGCTGCGTGCGGCTGTGATCCTCGGTTCTGGCTCAGCGTCGTTCGAGATGCTCCGCTACCTGACCGAACGACTGCCGGCGATGGTGACACCACGCTGGGTCGGCAACCGGGTTCAGCCGATCGCCATCCGCGACGTGTTGCGCTACTTGGTCGAGTCCGCATCTCTGCCGTCGGATGTCAATCGTGCATTCGACATTGGTGGCCCAGACGTTCTCACCTACCAAGAGATGATGCAGCGGTACGCACAAGTGGCAGAGCTGCCCAAGCGCATCATCGTCGGAGTTCCGGTGCTCTCACCTTCGCTGTCGAGTCACTGGGTCGGGCTCGTCACTCCCGTTCCTCGAAACATCGCACGCCCACTTGTTGAGTCGTTGCGCCACGAGGCGATTTGCCATGAGCACGACATCGCTCAGTACGTCGCTGACCCACCGGAAGGACTCACCGGCTTCGAGCGTGCCGTCGAGCTTGCGCTGCGGCGCGTCAAGGACGCCGACGTCGTCACACGATGGTCGAACGCCACTGTCGCCGGTGCGCCGAGCGACCCGATGCCGAGCGACCCAGACTGGGCAGGTGGGTCGCTGTACGTGGACAAGCGCGAGCGGGCGACCACGGCGTCCGCCTCGAGCGTTTGGCACATCATCGAGGGCATCGGCGGAGAACGGGGTTGGTACTCCTTCGCACTCGCGTGGCAAGTGCGCGGCGTTCTCGACCGAATGGTCGGTGGAGTCGGACTCCGCCGCGGTCGTCGGCACCCAGAGCTGCTTCTCGTGGGTGAGTCGCTCGACTTCTGGCGGGTCGAAGAGCGGATCCCAGAAGAGCTGCTGCGGCTACGCGCCGAGATGCGCCTGCCCGGCCAGGCTTGGCTCGAGCTTCAGGTCACCAAAGAGCCAGTCACCTACCACCAACGGGCGCTGTTTCATCCCCGCGGGCTGTGGGGACACGCTTACTGGTGGCTGGTCGCACCTTTCCACGGCATCGTGTTCGGTTCGATGGCGCGCAACATCGTGCGAGCAGCCGAAGACCTGGAGCGGGCTGCGACGTTCGAGGCTCAGAGCAGTTCATCCGCCCACGTTCGGTAGCCCGGCGCCACCCTCGGCCACGGATGAGCGTTTTCCCAGCGACGGGCAAGATCGAGCAGGGTTCCATCTCGGTAGCGCGGCGCGATCACCTGCAGCCCGAACGGCACGCCGATGTCAGTGACACCCGCAGGCAACGACAGGGTCGGGTGGCCGCTGATGTTCGTGTAAGGCGTGTTGAAGACGTCCGGTGGCAGCATGCCCTGCTCGTCACTCTCTTTCATTCGACCATCGGCGAGCCACCCGGCAGCTCCGTTGACCGGACTCAGCAGGACGCCGTCGTCACCGAGCAGCTCGTCCAAGGCCCGCACTGCATCGAACCTGCGGCGGCGAGCGGCGAGGTATTGGTCGAGCGTGACACCGAGCCCCCACTCCATGAAGCCGCGCGCACCCGGATGCATCTGCTCTAGCCCCGCCTCGACCCACTTGCGTCCAAAGCGTGCGACATGTTCTGCCGTCGCGATGGTGAACCAGTCGTCGTCGATGTCAGCGTCGCCGCAGAGTTGACGCGTCGTGACCCGCTGCGCCGGTACCCCGATCACGTCACTTAGCTGGGCGACCGCGGCCTCGAACAGCGGAGCAACGTCGGCTGGCAGTGGCGCGTCCGACGTCATTCGGTCAATGGCGAAGACTCGACGCACCTCTGACGCTTCCGCAACCTGGCCGAGCATCTGCGCCGGCAGTGATGCCGGGTCGCCGTCGCGGCGTCCGGACATCACCTGCCAGAGCAACGCGAGATCGTCGGCCGAGGTTGCGAACGGTCCCTCGGTGGACATGTCGATCCAGTCGGGAACTGGCCAGCGGCCGACGACTCCATGCGTCGGCTTGAGCCCGACCAGCCCGCAGAACGCCGCGGGGATGCGGATCGATCCGCCGCCATCGGTCGCCGTGGCGATCGGCACCATGCCGGACGCCAGCGCCGCCGCGCTTCCCCCGCTCGAGCCGCCTGGCGAGTAGCCGCGCTGCCACGGGTTCTGGGTGACTCCGAAGACGAGGTTGTCGGTGTAGCCCTCGGTGGCGAACTCCGGCAGGTTGGACTTGCCCACGACGATCGCCCCTGCGTCCATCAACCGCTTCGGCACAGTGCTGTGCGCGGACGCCGGCGGCGAGTCAGCGAGCAACAGCGACCCCTGTGTGGTCACCATTCCGGCGACGTCTTCGAGGTCCTTGACCAGCACCGGAATACCACTGAGTGGTCCAGGGTCTTCACCTCGCGCCACTGCGGCATCCACTGCTGCCGCCGCCACTTCCGCTTCGTCATCGCACCGCGCCACGACCGCGTTGATCGGGGCGTCCAGGGCATCCATGCGACGAAGCGCTTCGGCCACGAGCTCGGCCGCGCTCACTTTGCCGCCGCGTACGGCGTCCGCCAACCGAGCGAGCTCTCCAGCAGCCACTCCGCCACGCTACTGCGTCCCGGACCGATCACCGAGATGAGCCGTAGGGACAGGATTACCGCATTTTGGAGTCGAATTCTGTCCCCAAGGCCCATGTCGCCTACGCCTTTTCACAGAGTTCTGGAACCCTTCGCTTCGCTCGTCGCGGTGCGTCACTGTGCCCCATGCCGTCCAGATACGAGGGGGTCCGCAGCGACATCGTTGGACGTCTCGTCGCACGTGGTGGAGGCGCCACCGTTCAGCAGCTGTCAGAGTGGGGAGCTGAGAAGCGATTCATCACCAAGATGTGCGCCGACGGCACTCTGCTTCGGGTGAAACGTGGCTACTACGCCCTCAACGGCGTTGTCTCGTCGGACCATTGGCAGAGGTTGCGTTCGGAGCATCTCCGGCGCGTCGCCGCAGTCACAGATGGAAGTACGGTTGCAGGCTTTCGCTCGGCGGCGCTGGCCTTGGGGTTGCCCGTTAGCGAGATACCTGATGAACCGGAAGTGATCAGACCGCCAGCGATGAGTTCACTACTTCGCACGAGGACACTACGTCGCTCACTCACCGATGAGGCCGTCACCTCGGTAAACGGGGTGCCCGTGACCTCGCTGGCACGCACCGCGGTGGACGTGGCGCTCGACCTACCCACGCCGGAAGCCCTCATCACAGTGGATGCCGCACTACGGCTCGGGGCGTCAAAGACGCTCATGCTGCAGACCCTCAGCTCTTTAGGCAGTGTTCGCCGATCTCGCACCGCCAAGCAGACGATCGGCTGGGCCGACCCCTGCTCAGAATCAGCCCTGGAGTCGCGTGGCCGGGGAGAACTCCTGATCCGCGGGGCACCTCGTCCCATGTGCAATGTGAGCTTTCGAATGGACGGCACAGAGTTCCGGGTCGACAAGTGGTGGTCAGTCATAGGGCTGGTTGGCGAAGCAGACGGGGCGGTGAAGTACAAGGGGGCGCTCAACGCCCGTTCGCTGTGGGGAGAGAAGAGGCGCCAGGATTGGTTTGAGGAGGTTGTTGGGCTTCCGGTGTTCCGTTACATCGACAGCGAGGTTCGGCTCACCCCGTTGCATTTTTTTGAGCGCTGGAGGCGAAAGGCGGAGCGTGCCGCCACGGAGCTCTGGATACCGCCCGATGGCCTTGAGATCTTTCAGCGACCACCGCCGGGCTCAAGGGAGCCTTTGGTCTGGCTGCAGCGCCGAGATGGTTCTACGGGACAGTAATAAGCCCGATCCAGGGGTTAGATCTGTACCTTCGGCCCATCTCGCGTCGCCACGACTTACGTTGCCTGTTTTAAGCGAGCAGGTCACCGATCCGAACGGACGCCGCAACGGCCAGCGGGCCGAGGGCGTCCAGGCGTCCGACCGGGATGCGGCGTTCAGGGCCCCACACGTTGACCACCGCGATCGGACGCCGGCGTGCGTCGAGCACCGCGGCCGAGACACCGTTGGTCAGGGCGGCGTCCTCGCCATGGCACCGCGCGAAGCCGAGCTCTCGCGCGCGTGCCAGCTCTTGCTCGAGTTCGGCCCGATCGGTGATGGTGTTTTCGGTGAATCGCTCCAGCGTGGATGGCAAGGCGCCCTCACGCTCTTCCTGCGACAGCCACGCCAGGAAGATCTTG
>JBJMHG010000092.1:0-2752 GCA_045807485.1 Actinomycetes bacterium | reverse complement strand
GAGCGCCAACGCGAGACGCTGACCCTCTGACAGGTCGCGCGGGTGACTCGAGTGATCCACGCCGGGCGCGAGCTCGTCGAAGAGTTTGGCAGCCTCGGTGGGGTCCGAAGACTCAGCGCACTCTTCTCTAACTGACTCCGTCCAGAGCAGGTCACCAGGTTCTTGCGGCACCATGCCCACTCGGCCGGTGAGCTCACGGCCGGACAGCGTGACCGGATCGCTACCACCCACGACCACCGACCCCGACGCGGGAACAGAAAGCCCCACCAGCGAGCGCAGCAGAGTCGACTTGCCAGCACAGGTGCGACCCATCACCGCGAGGATCTCGCCCGGCCGCACTGTCAGGTCAACTGCGCGAAGAGCCTGATGAGCGCCGTACTGCACCCGCAGCTTTCGCACCTCGGCAGCGGGGGAGTCGGCCGCGCGGGGCGAGCGCGTCGAGATGGGTAGAAACGTTTCAGACCCATTGAGAGTGGTCTGCAACAGCTCGCGCAATGGCGCGGCGAGGCGACGGGCGTCACGGATGTTCAGCGGCAGCGGCGACCAGCTCGCCCATCTCCCCAGTTCGACGATTGGCGGCGCGACTGGTGCGTCGATCATCACGTGAGCAGGAGTGCCGTCGGACACCTGGCCACCCTGGTGCACGTGGATGATGCGATCGGCGAACTGCACCACACGTTCGAGACGGTGCTCAGCCATCAAGACCGTGAGCCCAAGGTCATGCACCAGCCGTTGGATCGCCGCCAATACCTCTTCGGCCGCGCCAGGATCGAGGGCTGAAGTGGGTTCATCGAGCACGAGCACTTTGGGGTGCTGGGCCAGCACGGACGCGATCGCTGCGCGCTGCTGTTGTCCGCCCGAGAGCGTTCGTAGTGGTCGGTTGCGGATCTCGTGCAGCCCCAGCAAGTCGAGCGACTCTTCGACCCGGCGTCGCATCACCTCCGGCGGCAGTCCCAGCGACTCCATTCCGTACGCGATCTCGTCCTCGACCACCTCGGTGACAAAGCCTTCGCGCGGATCTTGCAGCACGACGCCCACGACGTCGGCGAGCTCACGTGGCGCGTACTGCGAAGTGTCGCGCCCTGCCACCGTGACACGACCGGACAGGGTCCCTCCGGTGAATGTCGGGGCCAAGCCATTGATCACCCGGAGCAGGGACGACTTGCCCGAGCCGGTGCGTCCCACGACGAGGGCAAGTTCACCCTCGGGAATGGACAGAGTGACATTACGCAACGCCGGCCGTACGGCGTCCGGGTAAGTGAGCGAGACGTTCTCGAGTCTGATCACGCGGCGACCTGTACTCGTGACAGATCAGGTTCAGGGGTGACGTGCTCGCGTCCGGTCATCGGGTTCGGAACGGGCGGAGCGACCCACGCAGGTAGCGCGGCGACCACTATGCCGACCATCGGGAGCAGTACCAACGATGGCCACACCAGCGGCGAGGTGGCTGGGATCATGACGTCAGGCGACGTCCACGCGACGACGGTGCACGACGCTAGCGCCAGGACACCGGCGCTTACGGTGAGTGTTTCTGGCATTCGCCAAGGGTCTGGCCGATACACGGTGCGGACCGCTCTGCGGTTCGACCGCAGCAGTCCGATCAGAAGCAGAACAAGGCCAACCGCCAGCAATCCTGCCGCCGCGCGAGGTGACGTACTGGCGTCCAGCAGGGCGTAGCCGCCGATGCTCGCAGTGAGCAGTCCGGCCAGCATGACGGCGCCGGTGATCCGGCGTTCGACTTTGGAGAGTGGACGCAGGCGTCCAAACCCACGCGAGTCCATAGCGGCCGCGAGCGACAGCGAGCGTTCTAGTGCGCCGGTGAGCACTGCGCCGCCCATGCGTCCGTTCGCTCGCAGACCTTTTGTCGTGCGTCCACGCAGCCGACGCGCATCACGAACTTGCTGCAGATGCTCGAGGGCGGACGGCACCAGGGTGAGCGCCACGACGACGGCGACGCCGACCTCGTAGAGCGCGCCAGGGACGCTCTTGAGCAGCCGGGTGGGGTTGGCCAGGCTGTTTGCCGCCCCTACGCAGGCCAGGATCGCGACCAGCTGCAGCCCGGAGTACAACGCAGCGATGACCGCCTCGAGCGTCACCTCGCCGCCCAGGCGGACACCGGCCATCCATTGCGGCAGCATCACTTCGGGAAGGGTGAACAGCGTTGTGCCGGGGATCGGTGCGCCGAACAGCATCTCGAAAACCACCCGGACGCCAAGGACGAAGGCGCCTAACAGCATGAAGGCGCGGAAGCTGCTGGCCCATGGCGTGTCGCCGCGACGAGCGGCCACGACCAGAGCGGCAACGGCGATGATGGCCGCCAGCAGGATCGGGTTGAGGGTGCGGGACGCCGCGGCGGCAAGCGCCAGCGCCCACAGCCACCACGCCACCGGGTGCAAGGAGCGAGCCGGACGCGGGCTGCGGCTCACGTTCGTCTCCGGGTGAAGGCGAAGGCGGCAGCACCGATACCAAGAATGAGAACGACTCCAATGATGAGTCCGAGCGGCGACCCACTGCTCGCGGACCCCGCGGTCGCTGTCGTAGCGGTTGCGGCGGCGGCGCTGGCGTCGTCGGAGACCTCCGGTGTGGCTTTGGCGGACTCAGAAGCAGTCGGTTCGCCGCGCTTGTCGTCGCTGCGGTCGTTGTTCCTGTTCCACTGCGTTTGGTCGTCGGGTGAGCCGGTTGCCCTGCTCCCGGCGCCACCTCCCGATGTCTTCTCTTGAGAGCCGCCGGTCGAGCCTCCGCCACTGCCGTT
>JBJMHG010000091.1:0-9109 GCA_045807485.1 Actinomycetes bacterium | reverse complement strand
GGTCCGAGACGACTTCTCGGTTCGCCGCATGGCTCAGCGGCTTGCTGCCTCTTGCGGCCGCCGACTCGACGAGGCGTCGCCGTTCGTTGATGCCCCACTCGCGCGAGGCGTTCGGCTGCATGCGATGTTGCCGCCATTGGTCGACCGGATCAGTGTTGCGATTCGTGTTCCCCGCCATCGTGCTTGGTCGCTTGATGACCTGACCGCGTCCGGCTTCGTCCCGCCGGATGCGCGTCAGTTTTTGCTCGATGTGGTGAGGGGACGCCATTCCTTCCTGATCAGCGGAGGCACTGGATCCGGCAAGACCACGCTGCTGAACGCGCTGCTTGGAGAGTTGCGGCCATCAGAACGTGCCGTAATCGTCGAAGACACTCGCGAGCTCGCGCCACGACATCGGCATGTCGTCTCGCTGCAGACTCGGGCACCGAACATCGAAGGTGCCGGGGCGGTCACGATGCAAGACCTGGTCCGCCAGACCTTGCGGATGCGTCCAGACCGGATCGTGGTGGGCGAGGTCAGGGGTGCGGAGGTCATCGATCTGTTGACGGCACTGAACACCGGACATCGCGGCGGATGTTGCACCGTGCATGCCAACTCCGCCTCCGACATCCTCCCGCGCCTGGAGGCACTGGCAGCACTAGGCGCGATGCCGCGTAGCTCTCTGCAGCGACTCGTCGCGGCTGCGCTGGAGCTGGTTGTCCACCTTGATCGCGACCAGGCGGGTCGTCGCCGAGTAGCTGCGCTGGCGATGGTTCGCGATCACGGTGAAAGCGTGTCGGTGACACCTGCGTTTCGATGTGATCCTGACGGTCATGTATTGCCAGAAGCCGCAGCCGATGAGTGGCGGCAGACGGTGGGCGTGCCGTGAGTCGGGACGCTGCTCTCGCATCCGGGCTCGCCGCCCTAGCCATAGTGTCTCTCTTTGCCACGCCGTCCCGGCGCGGAACGCTGCGTCGGCAAGGGCCGCGCTCTTGGCAGTCGGTGGTCGCTCAATTCCATCACTTGCACCGAGTGCCCGCTGCATCGCACGCCAAAGAAGTGGCGGAACTATCGGCCACGCTCGCCACTGAGCTGAGGTCGGGGCAGCAGCCAGACGCTGCCTGGAGCCACGCCGTCGGACGACCGACCGCCGCCTTGCCGGGCCTGGCTTTGCCGGATGCGGACGTCGTACTGGTCCTCACCCGGTGGTCTCGGCAACCGGGATGGGGCGGGCTCAGGGCCATAGCAATCTGCTGGCAGCTCGCGGACTCCTCAGGCGCCGGTTTAGCCGATGCGCTTGATCGGATTGGGGACGCCATGCGGCACGAGCACGAGATAGCCCTTGAGGTCCATGGTCAGCTGGCCACGACGCGGGCGACGGCGGTGTTGCTCGCCACGCTGCCCCTGATGGCCCTGCTTATGGCAAGCCTGCTGGGTGCTGACCTGGTAGGCGTCCTGCTTGGAACGTGGCTCGGGCTCAGCTGCCTCGCGGCGGGAATCGTGCTCACGACTCTCGGCTGCTGGTGGGTGATGGTTCAAGTGGTCTCGGTGCGTCGAGTGCTGCAGTGGTAGGCCTGGCATCCCTGCTCGGTGCGTTGTTCGTGGCGGCGGCCGTCGTGACGTCGGTGCCTTCCAAGCGCTGGGTGCGGCGGCGGGTCGTGCCAACCGACTCAAGCCGTAGAGCACGCACGAGCAGTCCTCTCGTGCCGTCGGGGGTTGCACTCACGGCCCTGTTAGTCGTCAAGGGACCAAGTGGTCTGGTGCTCGGCGCGGTCGCCGGCTACACGGTGTGGCGATGGCTACGACGGCAACACCGTCGAGTCGATCGCGACAGCGAGACACAGCGGGCCTTGGCGATGCCGGTGGCTCTAGACGTTCTGTCGGCTTGCTTCTCGGTCGGTGCATCACAGCAGCGAGCTCTACTGGCGGTGGCCGAGGGAATGCCCGGAACCCTGGGTAATGACCTCGGCACAGTGGCTGGCGCGATGAGCGTTGGAGCGGACTCCGCCGAGGCGTGGTCGTTGCTCGAGGCATCCGACCTTCAGGCGCTCGGTGCGATTCTGACTCGCGTCGACTCAACAGGCGCTCCCGTCACACCACTGCTGACTCTGCTCGCCGATCAGCACCGTCAGCGTGCTCGAGCTGTAGCGATGGACGCCGCGCGAGCTCTCGGCGTCCGTGTGGCCGGGCCGCTTGGCCTTTGCTTCCTACCGGCGTTCGTGCTGGTGGCCGTAGTGCCGCTGGTTGTTTCGCTCCTTCCTTTCGACGTTTAGCGACATCCACAGCGGTAGCACCCTCGGGATTTCTCCCCAAGTGGTAGCCGGCGGCAATCGTCATGTCGTCGATGCGGCCACCCTTCGTGCCGCGGCCTGCCGAAGGTCGTCCGATCCGACCGGCTGTCGGGGTCAGGAGGCCACATGATTCGAGCTTGGCGTCAACGACTTGCAGACGACGAGGGAATGAGCACGGCAGAGTATGCAGTGGGAACAGTCGCAGCGTGTGGTTTCGCAGGCACGCTGATCGAGCTGCTGAGCAGTGACTGGGTGCAAGGTCTGCTCAAGAACGTGATTGACAATGCTTTCAGCTTCCTGTTCTAGGAATGAGCCGTTGCGACCGCCCCACGTGGTCGGCCGCATCGCCAACACGCTACGCAGTGACGGTCACGCGCATGGCATGGTCACAGCCGAGCTCGCGATGGCGATACCGGCGTTGGGCTTGGTCGTCACGATGCTCACGTCGGTCGTGGGTGCGGCGTCCGATCTCGCAAGGGCTTCGGACGCCGCAAGGTCGGCGGCACGTGCGGCGTCCATCGGCACCGGCTACGACGAAGTCGTGAGCGCTGCAGCTCGGGTCGCGCCGGACGGCGCTGATATAGATGTGTCCGTCGAACGCGGGTGGGCGCACGTGGAGATCGCTGTCCCTCCGCTGCGGTGGGGGCCCGTTCAGATTCCGCTACCGACCATCACTGGCGCGGCCCCGGTCGAGCCTGACCTGGCCGGGGCGAGCCGATGAGGCGCGACGACGGTTCGGCTTCGGTGATGGTCGTCGGGGCCGGAGCGCTTCTTTCTGCGCTCGCGGTGGCTGCAGGTCTCGTCGCGACCGGGCTGACGGCTCACCGTCAGGCAGTCCGTGCAGCAGATCTCGCAGCACTTGCAGGTGCGCAGAGATCTCTGGTCGATGCCACGGTCGCTTGTGAGGCCGCCCGTGTCGTTGCGGTGTCCAATGGTGCGGAGCTCACCGAATGTTCCCTGGAGCCATCCGCACTTCGAGTCGAGGTCAGTGTCCCAACGGTCGGAGTGCTTCCCATGATCGTCGCGACTTCTCGCGCGGGCGTCCGGCTCAGCTGACAATCATCTCAAGTAATCGCAGTGCGCCACCCTTGTCGAGCGGGTCGTTGCCGTTGCCGCACTTCGGTGACTGAATGCACGAGGGGCAGCCCTCCAGACACTCACACCTGGCGATGGCCTCGTACGTGGCACGAAGCCAGTCGACGGCATGTCCAAAGCCGTGCTCGGCGAATCCTGCGCCGCCCATGGCACCGTCGTACACGAAGACTGTGGGCAAATCCGTGTCGGGGTGCGCAGCAGTAGACACCCCGCCGATGTCCCATCGGTCACAGGTCGCGAACAAGGGGAGCAGTCCGATGCTGGCGTGCTCGGCGGCATGCAATGAACCCGGCAGCTCTGCGAACGTGATTTCTGCTGCAGAGACAGCAGCATCGGGCAAGGTCCACCACACCGCGCGGGTGCGGAGCACCCGAGGTGGAAGCGCGAGCGCGTCCTCGCCGAGCACCTCACCCGTCGCGATTCGTCTGCGCAGAAATGACACCACCTGTCTGGTCACCTCAACAGATCCGAAGTGCAGCTTGGCGGCTCCAAGGTTGAACGCTTTGTCACTGGAAAGGATCGAGATATCGGTGAGCTCGCGTGCGGACGTCGTGTAGTCGGGCTGAGCGGGGTCGACCAGCGCTATGGAGTCGTCGAGGTCGAGCGAGCGCACCACGAAACTGTCGCCCTGGTGCACATAGACGGCGCCATCGTGCACGGTGGTATGTGATGACCCCGGATCGACGGTGCCCAAAACTCGCCCAGTCGCCGTCTCGACGACGCGAACGGGGGTGCCGCCCACTCCGCGCAAGTCTGCTAGGTCAGATGCGCGCTCCCTTTTCGTCCAGAACCATCCCGCCGGACGCCTGCGCAACCAGTCCCGTTGCACGAGGGACTCGAGCAGCTCACCACTCGTGCTGCCGAACAACTCGAGGTCGTCCTCAGTCAGCGGAAGCTCGGCCGCGGCGGCCGCAAGGTGTGGGCCAAGCACGTACGGGTTCTCAGGGTCGAAGACGGTGGCCTCAACCGGCTGAGCGAAGATCGCCTCCGGATGGTGGACGAGGTAAGTGTCGAGCGGGTCATCTCGCGCGACGAGCACAGCCAGCGCGCCTTGTCCGGAGCGCCCGGCGCGTCCGGCCTGCTGCCACAGCGACGAGCGAGTACCAGGCCAGCCCGCGAGTAGCACCGCGTCGAGCCCCGTGACATCGATGCCGAGCTCGAGGGCGTTTGTTGCTGCAACCCCACGTAAGTCACCGGTGGTAAGGCGTTGCTCGAGCAGTCGTCGCTCCTCGGGAAGGAAGCCCGCGCGGTAAGCCGCAACAGAGCGGGGTAGTTCCGGATCGATTTCAGCCAGGGCGTGACGGGCCAGGAGCGAGACGACCTCCGCTCCCCTGCGCGAGCGCACGAACGCAATGGTGCGAGCGTTCTGGATCACGAGATCGGCAAGCAGCGATGCGACCTCCGCAGTTGCAGTACGTCGCAGTGGCGCGTCGTGCTCGCCTTGAAGGTCGGTGAACGGCGGCTCCCAGAGCGCGAAGACCGTTTCTCCCCGTGGAGATGCGTCATCGACCACCGACATGCAGTCGACACCCGTCAGGCGCTGGGCGGTCGCATCGGGATCGGAAGCAGTTGCTGACGCAAGCAGGAAGGTCGGTGCCGATCCGTAGCGCGCACTGATCCGACGAAGGCGGCGAAGCACGAGCGAAACGTGGGCCCCGAAGAGTCCACGGTAGTGATGCAGCTCGTCGACAATCACGAAGTCGAGGCGTCGCAGGAAGGACGCCCAACGAGCATGGCCCGGCAACATCGAGTGGTGGAGCATGTCGGGGTTTGTCAGCACGACGTTGGCGTAGTTCCTGATCCACTCGCGTTCTTCGCCTGGAGTGTCACCGTCGTAGGTCGAGACACGAATGCCATCGACAGCGAGTGAGGAGAGGCGCCGCCGCTGGTCGTTGGCGAGTGCCTTCGTGGGGCTGATGTAGAGCACGGTGGCGCCGTGCGGAACCCCGCTGTCGCGGCTTGAGCGCACGGCATTGAGCGCGGGCATGAGATAGGCCAGCGACTTGCCCGAGGCGGTGCCGGTCGATATCACCGCTGACTGGCGCTTGTGCCCGAGGTCGGCCAGCTCCACTTGGTGTTGCCAGGGGGTGCTGATTCCCTGTGCCTCCCAGGCTGACCGAAGCTCAGGATGCAGCCACGATGGCCAGTCGGCGGTGATGCCGGTCCGCTCAGCGATCCGTTCGACGTGGGTCAGCCGCACTCTTCGCTCCTGCGCGGACGCCAGGTGGTCGAGCAGGGCGTCCGGGTATGGCATCCCCTCAGTGTGGCCCGTCACCTGCGTTTATGGACATGTGACCGTCCGACTCGGCACGTTCCCCCACCTGGCGGAGGGGCGCCTGAATAGACTCCCCAACGGCCCTCGGACGCAATGGTCTGGTGGGGCCAGCCCTTTGAGGAGGATTGATGTCCCTGCTCGCCATCGGTGAGATCGACCTGAGCTCCGAGCAGCTGACCTACGTCGCCATTGTCGCCCTGATCGCCATAGCCGCGATCGTCGTGGCTGGAGTGCTCGTTCGTCAGGTGCTGGCCGCGTCAGAAGGCACCGACCGCATGCAAGAGATTGCCACGGCGATTCAGGAGGGAGCAGCCGCCTACCTCGGTCGACAATTCCGGACCCTGTCGATCTTTGCGGTCATCGTGTTCTTCCTGCTGTTCCTGCTCCCCGCTGACACCACGGGCGAGCGGATTGGCCGCTCACTGTTCTTCGTGGTCGGAGCGGTCTTCTCTGCGGTGACCGGTTACGTGGGCATGTGGCTCGCCGTTCGGGCGAACGTCCGGGTAGCCGCCGCGGCCAAGGACGCTGGCGAGCAGCCCGCGATGAAGATCGCCATCCGCACCGGTGGCGTTGCGGGAATGTTCACCGTTGGTCTCGGTCTGTTCGGCGCGGCCGTAGTGGTGCTCATCTACCAGGGCGATGCTCCTGTTGTGCTCGAAGGCTTCGGTTTCGGCGCCGCCATGCTTGCGATGTTCATGCGTGTCGGCGGCGGTATCTTCACGAAGGCGGCCGACGTCGGCGCAGACCTGGTAGGCAAGGTCGAGCAGGGCATTCCGGAGGACGACCCCCGCAACGCTGCGACCATCGCGGACAACGTCGGTGACAACGTCGGTGACTGCGCCGGTATGGCAGCCGACCTCTTCGAGTCATACGCGGTGACGTTGGTCGCGGCTCTGATCCTCGGAAAGGCTGCGTTCGGAGACATCGGCCTGGTGTTCCCGCTGATCGTCCCGGCTATTGGTGTTCTGACCGCCGTCATCGGAATCTTCTCCATCGTCCCTCGTCCGGGGGACCGCTCAGGTATGGCGGCGATCAACCGGGGCTTCTTCATCTCCGCCGGAGTTTCGATCGTCTTGGTGATCGGGGCGTCGTTCTGGCTGATACCTGCCAAGGCTGCTGATCTGACCGGAGTGGCGATTAGCGGCACCAATGGTGTGTTCGCCGGAGTCAACATCAACACCTACAACTTGCGCTTCCTCACCATCGGCGCAGTCATCATCGGCATCGTGCTTGCCGCAGCGATCCAGCAGCTGACCGGGTACTTCACCGAGACCAACCGGCGTCCGGTCGACGACGTGTCCAAGTCGTCATTGACCGGTCCGGCCACTGTGATCTTGTCCGGCGTGTCGCTCGGGCTCGAGTCCGCGGTGTACTCGGCGTTGCTCGTCGCCGCCGCGGTCTACGGAGCATTCCTCCTAGGCGCGGGTTCGATCACGCTGTCCCTCTTTGCTATTGCCCTTGCGGGCACCGGGCTGCTGACGACCGTCGGGGTGATCGTGGCGATGGACACCTTCGGCCCGGTCTCGGACAACGCGCAAGGCATCGCGGAGATGTCCGGGGACGTCACCGGTGAAGGCGCGGCCATCCTCACCAGCCTGGACGCCGTTGGCAACACTACGAAGGCGATCACCAAGGGGATCGCCATTGCCACCGCCGTGCTTGCCGCGACGGCGCTGTTCGGCTCGTTCCGTGAGGGAATCCTCAGTGCGTCGGCTGATGCTGCTGACGCAGTCGGCAACCTTTCGCCGCTCGAGTCGTTGCAGTACGTCGGTGTTCTTGATGTCTCCAACCCGGCCAATCTGGTCGGGCTGCTGATCGGCGCATCGGTCGTGTTCTTGTTCTCAGGGCTGGCGATCAACGCCGTGTCACGTGCTGCCGGGGCCGTCATCTTCGAGGTGCGACGACAGTTCCGCGAGCACCCCGGGATCATGGACGGCACCGTGCGACCGGAGTACGGCAAGGTGGTCGACATCGTGACGCGTGACTCCCTGCGCGAACTGGCGACGCCCGGCTTGTTGGCGGTCATGACACCGATCGCGGTTGGATTCGGACTCGGCGTTGGCCCGCTTGGCGCCTACCTCGCCGGAACTATTGCCACCGGTCTGCTGATGGCAATCTTCTTGGCTAACTCCGGCGGCGCCTGGGACAACGCGAAGAAGTACGTCGAAGACGGCAACTATGGCGGCAAAGGCTCTCCAGCCCACGAAGCCACGGTCATCGGTGACACGGTTGGCGATCCGTTCAAGGACACGGCAGGGCCTGCGATCAACCCCCTGATCAAGGTGATGAACCTGGTCTCGTTGCTGATCGCGCCCGCCATCGTTCAGCTGTCCATTGGACAGGACGCCAACACCACGCTTCGCATGGTGATCGCCGCCGCGGCGGTCGTGGTCGTCGTGGGCGCCGTGGTCATCAGCAAGCGCAAGAGCATTGCCGTTGGCGAGGGGTGATCTAGCGCCTCCGGCGGCGACTTGGCCGGTTCGGCGGGATTTCTGCTGCGATAGGGCTCTGGCCCAGATTCCAGCGCCCCGCCGGGCCCGGAGACCCGGGCCGTGGCACGCTGCTAGCGTCCCTTGGGTTTGACAAGACCGCCCCCGGGCCAGTCAGACTCCCGGCGATGGGGGCGTCCGGACCCGAGAGGACTAGGAGACCAGCGGTGACGAGCAACGGTGGCAGGGCAGTGCGACGCCTTGTCATCGTCGAGTCGCCGGCCAAGGCGAAGACGATCCGTGGCTACCTCGGTGACGGCTACGAGGTCGAGGCCAGTGTCGGGCACATCCGCGATCTTCCCAAAAGCGCGGCCGACATTCCCGCGAAGTACAAGAAAGAAAAGTGGGCGAGGCTCGGGGTCGACATCGACCACGACTTCGAACCGCTCTACATCGTGAGCCCTGACAAGAAGTCCAAGGTCTCCGAGCTGAAGCGGATGCTCGAGGACGCCGACGAGCTCTTGCTCGCCACCGACGAAGACCGCGAGGGCGAAGCGATCGCCTGGCACCTGTTGCAGGTGCTGAAGCCGAAGGTTCCGGTCCGGCGGATGGTCTTTCACGAGATCACCAAGGACGCCATCCGCGCGGCGGCCGAGTCGCCACGCGACCTCGATCAGCGCCTTGTCGACGCCCAAGAGGCCCGTCGCATCATCGACCGGCTCTACGGCTACGAAGTGTCACCGGTGCTGTGGAAGAAGGTGACGACCGGGCTGTCCGCCGGTCGGGTGCAGTCCGTGGCGACCAGACTCGTTGTGGAGCGTGAGCGCGAACGCATGGCGTTCGTGTCAGCCGGCTACTGGGACATCGCTGGTGTCTTCGATCCGCAGCGGTTCACGGCAACGTTGGTGGCCGTCGATGGACGCCGCATCGCACGGGGTAGCGACTTCGATGACCGCGCGAAGCTGAAGAAGGCTGACGTCGTCGTTCTCGACGAGTCAGCTGCAAGTTCACTGGCGGAGTCGCTCACTGGTGTCGGACTG
>JBJMHG010000090.1:0-2894 GCA_045807485.1 Actinomycetes bacterium | reverse complement strand
AGCGGTCTCGGGTGCGCTCAGGAAGTCGCGGTTGGATCGCAGGCGTCTGAGGTTTTGCAGTGAAACCGCGGCGGCTGCGTAACGAGCCACGACGAGGCAAATTGCCAGCGATGTTCCCGTTTGGATGTTGGCAACGCCATAGCCGATGAACAGCACTGCGCAGTAGGTGCCCGTTTGTGCGAAGTTCCTCCATCCCGCCTGCTGCAGCCGATTTGCGGCACTCGACAGCGAACGCAGACAACTGGCGGGAAGACCGATCACGAGTATCGCCAGAACCGCGCCGCCGGGCTCGCGGTATTCCGAACCGAACAGGCCCATGAAGTCGTCGCCGAAGAACTGGGCGCCGACGATGGCCAGAAGACACACCGCCCCCAGGAGCGCAATGGTGAAGCCGACTATGTTGCGAGACGCCTGACCCTTGCGACGGACTTCCACGGCAAACGCTCCGGAGAAGGTGCCCATGGCTCCCTCGGTGACGACGATCAATGAATAGGCGGCCAGGAAGGGAGCAGCAGCTTTCGCTCCCAACGCCGTCAGGGCCACAGCCGGCGTGACGATCTGAACAAGGCCGTTCGTGAGCGCGCTGAGGTGTTCGACGCCGAGGAACGCAAACAGTGTCCTTCTGTTCTGTCTGACGGCACCGAGCGGCCGCCGCAGCGGTGATCGGCGCGATATGAACAAGTAGCAGCTGATGGCGGCCACCAACAGTGACGCGGGAATGAGCCACGTTCCCACCAGCCATCCAACGCCGACTTCGAGACCGACCAGGGGGAGCGCGATGATCAACATCAGCCGACTCGCGGACCACAGCGAGTTCTCCAGCAGCACCGTTCGCCCGCGGCGCAGTCCGGTCAAGACGGCGTCCTGTAGAGAGAAGATCGACCACATGACCGCACCAAGGATGAAAACGACGGCTAACCGGACGTCGCTGAGGTACGTCAGTCCGGAGGCGACTCGCGTCCCGATAGCCAGGTAGAGCACCGAGGTGACCAACGTGATGGCCAGCGCCGCGACGTACGCGCGACCGGCGACTCGCCGCGGCCGCGGAGATCCGGCGATGAGGATCGGCACGTTCACGACGAGGCTCTGCTGGCTCAGCGTCGTCACGCCGATGATCGATGTGACCATCGCCGACGTTCGGGCCACCACCGAAGGTTCTGCGGAGCGAGCCGCGATGATCCAGAACGCGAATCCGCCGAGTCCCGACACGAAGACGTTCAGCATCAAGGCACCGCCATTGATCGCCAAGCCACGCGTGCCCTTCAACGACCCGCGGATCTGGGCGGCTCGCGTCATCCGCTCAAGGCTAGAAGCTCGGCCGAGCGCTCGGCAGTCGGACATGTGTGCCGTTCGTCCGCCGCGGGCAGCCTTCCTCGCGCGCCGAATAACCTTGTGGTTTGCCGAGACCTAGTGGTTTGACGCTGCACCGAATTGGAAACGATGGGAGTCACTCGAAAGTGACCGGGGTCATTTGTCGATCAGTGGAAGGACTGGTGGGTTGAAGGCTGCGCAGGTGCTTGTCGAAGATCGACCGGCCAACAACCTCACTCGTACCGAGGCCGTCGCTGACGGCACGCTCGCCGACCTGACGTGCGTTGTCCTCAGCCTGATCGCCTTCATGTGCATCGCGACGGACACGGACCTGTGGCTGCGGCCTCCTGTCATGCTCGTGTTCGTCCTCTTCGTCCCCGGGTGGACGCTGCTGCGGATGTTCGGAGGCCCCGCATCGTTGCTCGGATTTGTCGGGGCGATGGGACTGAGCATCGGGTCGATGTTGCTGCTCGGTGAGGCCCTGGTTCTCTTTGGCGATTGGAAGTGGTTTCCTCTCGGCCTTGCGCTCACAGCAGCGTGCTACTTGATCGGCGCCAGAACGATGTTGCGGCAGGTCCGCACGCCACACGCCGAAGTCGTCAGATCGACGCGAGTCGCCAACAGCGTCTCATCGTGGGTGCCACTGTGCAGTGTCATCTCCGTCGTCGCCGGCAACTTGCTCGTCACATGGGGCATTCGGCACACCGAGCGGGAACATTTCGGCGTGTTGGGACTGGTGACCGCGCTCTCGTCGATCTACTGGGTGGGCCTCGCCGTCATCATCGGCGGGCTCATGGTGGTGTGCTACCACGGCTCGCGGTGGGCGTGGTTGAACGTCGCCGCGTTGCTGGCCGCGCTCCATGGATTGCCTGGCCTCCTGGAGCCCAACCCACGATTCAGCGTCGCCTGGATTCACAGTGGGTTCAGCCAACAGATCGCCGACAACGGCACACTGCTCCGATCGCTCGACGCTCGCTTCAGTTGGGCGGGATTCTTCGCCGGTGGCGGTCTGCTGCAGCGGTGGGCCGGCACGGAGTCGCTGATGTGGCTCGTTCGGTACGCACCGCTGTTCTACAACGGAATGTCCGTCGCGCTCGTCGCGCTGCTGGCTCGCCGATTGCGGGCCACCGAGATGCAGAGCGTGCTCGCAGCCGCGTTCTTCGCCTGCCTGAACTGGATCGGGCAGGACTACTTGGCGCCGCAGGCGACAGCGTTCTTGCTGTATCTGCTCATCATCACCGTGGTGCTCTATGTGTTCCCGGCCGACCCGTCACTCGGCCATCGGTGGATGGTACGTGTCATGCGGCCGGCGATGGACGTGCAGCGTGGCCTCCAAGGGCGCCAGGCCAGGCTCGTCCTGTTCGGTATCTACGCACTCACCGTCGCGCTGGTCATCTCCCACCAGTTGACTCCCGGCTTCCTCATGAGCGCCACGCTGTTGTTGATCCTGATCAACGCGACCCGATTGCGCGCGCTGCCGGTGTTCATCGCTGTGGCGTTCCTCGCCTGGTTGTCGTTCGGCGCCAGCGCTTACTGGTTCGGTCACTTCGACGCACTCACCGGATCCGTCGGCAAGGTCAACA
>JBJMHG010000089.1:0-9141 GCA_045807485.1 Actinomycetes bacterium | reverse complement strand
AACGGAAACGGCAACGGGAACGGGAACGGCAACGGGAACGGGAACGGGAACGGGCACGGAAACGGCCACGGGAACGGAAACGGCAAAGGGAACGGGAACGCTGGGGGCCAGGGCAAAGGGCACGGCCAGGGCAAAGGCAAGGGGCACGATGCTGACCCACCAGGAAACGGTCATGGGTACGGTCACAGCAAGCATGGCGAGCGTTAGGCAGCGCCACTTCGCCCACTTGAGTCCTTCCATCGGACGCTCCAGCAGACCACCATGGGAATGAACCGGAAACCCCGGTGAACCGATGGACTCACAGAAGGCCCACACCCGAGACCGACTGTGAGGACCCCGACCGTGGGCACCTGGCGGAGACCCCGTCACGGCCACTGGAGGCGGCATGGCGATTCCCACGCACGCGCCGGACGACACGTTCGTCCAGCTCCTCACTCCTGAGGGCGAGCGCATCGACAACCCCGACTTTCCGCTGGACATCACCGACGACGACATTCGGTCGCTCTACCGCGACCTCGTGCTCGTCAGGCGAGTGGACGCCGAAGCGACGGCCTTGCAACGGCAGGGCGAACTGGGTTTGTGGGCGCAGCTGCTCGGTCAAGAAGCCGCGCAGGTCGGCGCTGGCCGCGCCTTTATCGATGGCGACATGGCGTTCCCTACGTACCGCGAGCACGGCGTCGCCTGGTGTCGTGGCGTCGATCCCCTGACCATCCTCGGACTGTTCCGCGGCACGACGAATGGTGGCTGGAATCCTGAGGCGCATGGTTTCGCGCTCTACACGATCGTGATCGGTGACCAGTGTCCGCAAGCTGTGGGCTATGCAATGGGTATGCAGAACGACGGTGCCGAGAACGCCGTAATGGTGTTCTTCGGTGATGGTGCGAGCAGCCAAGGTGACGTCAACGAGGCGTTCATATGGGCCAGCGTCTTTAACGCACCAGTCGTGTTCTTCTGTCAGAACAACCAGTGGGCGATCTCTGAACCACTCGAGCGCCAGACCCGAATCCCGCTGTTCCAGCGAGCATGGGGTTTCGGGTTCCCCGGCATTCGAGTGGACGGGAACGACGTGCTTGCCTGCCTTGCAGTCAGTCGGCACATGATGCAGCGCGCACGTGAAGGGGCTGGGCCGGCGCTCATCGAAGCCTTCACGTATCGAATGGGCGCACACACCACGTCTGACGATCCAACGAGGTACCGCCTAGATTCCGACGTAGAAGCATGGCGTCTGCGTGACCCGCTCGAGCGAGTCCGGTCTTACCTGCACAAGCAACAGCTTGTCGATGACGGATTCTTTGCCGCTTTGGACGAGGAGTCTGAGGCGCTGGCGGTACGGCTGCGTGACGGTGTGCGCTCGTTGCCGGATCCGCTTCCCGATGAGATGTTCGAACACACCTACGCCGAGCCACACTCGACGGTGGAGAAGCAACGCCGCGAGTTCTCGAACTATTTGGCTGGCTTTGCGGCGGAGGGTGTGTGATGGCCGAGACTCTGACGTTGGCGAGGGCGGTGAACGCCGGGCTCCGCCGTTCCCTCGAAAGCGATGCGCACGTGCTTCTGATGGGCGAAGACATCGGACGCCTCGGTGGCGTTTTCCGTGTGACCGACGGTTTGCAGAAGGACTTCGGCGAATCGCGAGTCATCGACACGCCCCTCGCCGAGTCGTCCATCTTGGGAACGGCGATCGGTCTTGCGATGCGTGGCTTTCGTCCTGTGGTCGAAATTCAGTTCGACGGGTTCGTGTACGTGGCGTTCGATCAGATTGTCAGCCAGCTCGCCAAGATGCACGCGCGGTCGTCGGGTCAGGTCAAGCTGCCGGTCACGGTTCGCATTCCCTTCGGCGGAGGCATTGGTGCCGTCGAGCACCACAGTGAGTCGCCGGAGGCTTACTTCGCCCACACCGCCGGACTGCGAGTGCTGACACCGTCGAACCCGGTGGACGCGTATCACTTGATGCAGCAGGCAATCGCTTGTGATGACCCGGTGATCTTCCTCGAACCCAAGCGTCGCTACTGGGACAAGGCGGAGGTGGACGTCGCAGGCCCGGCTCCCTTGCCGATGAGTGCCGCCCGCGTCGCCAAACCAGGACGCGACGTCACGTTGGTCACGTACGGTCCGCTGGTCCGTACCTGTCTGGAAGCAGCCGCCGCTGCAGAAGCTGATGGCGTCAGCATCGAGGTGGTCGATCTGCGCTCGCTGTCTCCGATCGACGTAGACACCGTTGTGGCATCGGTACGACGAACCGGACGCTGTGTCGTGGCACACGAGGCCACGGTGTTCCTAGGTATCGCAGCAGAGGTCTCAGCGGCGGTGACTGAAGAATGCTTCTTCGACCTAGAAAGCCCCGTGCTCAGAGTGGGTGGGTTCCACACCCCCTACCCACCATCTCGACTTGAAGGTCATTACCTACCCGACCTCGACCGCATCCTCGATGCCGTTGACCGAGCGATGGCGTTCTGAGGAGTATCGATGAGCGAGCTGCAGTTCTGTCTGCCGGATGTCGGTGAGGGACTCACCGAAGGAGAGGTGCTCCACTGGCTGGTGAAGGTCGGCGATCAGGTCGCCGTCAACCAGCCGCTGGTCGAGGTGGAAACAGCTAAGGCTGCTGTTGAGCTGCCATCCCCATACGGCGGCACGATCTCGGCGTTGCACGCCTCAGAGGGAGACGTTCTGGCCGTGGGGGCGCCGCTCGTGACGATCGCATCTGAGAGTCCGACAAAGAGTCCCGCGGCGTCTCCGGAGAGCGCCCCGGAGACGAACGAGTCGGTGAACGGTGCAGAAGCCGAACCGTTGGAGCCTTCGGGACCGCTGCTGGTGGGCTATGGAGTCGTGGCCGGATCAACTCGACGGCGGCGCCGGACAGCGAGCCCACATGGAACCGAGAAGCCTGAGGCCGGGCCACCTGGTGAGCCGGTGAAGCCCGTTCGACACGGCGGCCTTGAGATCGGCCGAGCTGCCGAAGCGCGCTTTGCTGATGATGCGGCTGGCGCTGAACAGCCTCGCCTGGTGCGTGCCAAGCCGCCCGTACGTCGCTTGGCCAAACAGCTTGGCGTCGATCTGACTGCGGTTCGACCAACAGGGCGAGACGGAACGGTCTCCCGCGAGGACGTCGAGGCTGCTGCTGCGCTCCAACTCAGTGGCGTGACATCGACAACGTCAGCAAGTGCTACTGGCGGTGATCGACGCGAAGCGGTTCGAGGTGTGACGCGGACTATGGCCGCGGCCATGACCGAGAGCGCGGCAACCATCCCTGCCGTTACGGAGTGGGTCGACGTCGATGTATCGCGAAGCATGTCGCTGCTCGAGCGTCTGAAGTCGTTGCCAGAGTTCGCCGGCGTACCAGTGACGCCGCTGTTGTTGGTTTCGGCCGCATGCCTGGCGGCGCTGCGGCGTCAGCCCAAGGTCAACGCCGTCTTCGACGCGCAGGGTCAAGAGATCGCTTTCCGCTCGAAAGTCAACCTTGGAATCGCAGTTGCGAGCGAACGCGGCCTGCTCGTCCCGCACATCGGCGACGCGGGTGCGCTGACACTCGCGGAGCTCGCTGCTGCACTCGCCGATGTCGTTTCCAAGGGTCGAGATGGGACAGCAGCGCCGGCGGACCTGGTCGGCGCGACCTTCACCATCACCAATGTGGGCGTTTTCGGGATCGATGGTGGTACCCCGATGATCGCACCCGGTCAGTCAGCGATCCTGGCATTCGGCGCATGGCGCGAACGCCCGTGGGTCGAACGTGGACAACTGGTCGTGCGGTCTGTCTGCACGCTCTCGCTGTCGTTCGATCACCGCTTCATCGACGGTGAGACGGGCTCGAGGTTCCTCCGCGATGTCGCTGACATCCTGGAAGAACCCGCCCTGCTCCACCTCTACAGCTGAGCCCACCAATCCCCCGAGTGTGCACCTGAGTGCGCAATATGGACGCCGAGTGTGCGCTACGTCGTGGTCATCTTCTTCGGCTTCGACCACGAGTCTCCGTAAGCCGGACCCATACCCGACCAGGTTCGGTACCTGCCGTCTGCGGTCGCACCGAGCTGCAGCTTGATCAGATACGTGCCATCGGAGTTGGCCGCTGCGCAGGTACGGCTCTTCCACGCACCGCCCGTGAGCTTCTGCAGGCAGACCTGGACGCCCGCAAGCAACGACGAGTCGCCGCCCAGCGTGCCGCTGAAGCTCACCTTGGTGCCGGCCGGCACGGTGGTGCCGGGGTTGACCGCCAACGTGATGTTCTTCCGCACCTGGACGTCGACACGACCGGTCCAACCGCCGACGCCATCCTCGTCCCGGTACTCGGCCCAGTAGGTCGTGTTGGTCGTGAGCGCCTCGGAGGTCAGGCTCCAGCTGCCGTTGCTCGACACAACAGCAGTCTTCTCGAGGGTTCCGCCGCCGGGCGGGTAGGTGTCGGCGATGACAGTGACTTCCTCACCCCCGGTCGCGCTCACTCCGTCCGGAAGCAGCGTTCCTGACAGCGTGATGGTGGTCCCGGTGAGCGGCTTGACGTTGGACGCCTGGATGGTGAGCGGACTGTAGGCGGCGGAGTGGGTGCCCAAGGCGGTTCCAGCCGGCGAGCCTGTTGGTGGAACGACCACCACACCGTCGGCCTGGTAGTCCACCGCGTACACCGTTGCGTAGTAAGACGTGTTGGCATTCAGGTCTTCAAAGCGCGCGGTACGGGTGGCAGCGTCGTCGACGAAGCGCGAACGGTCTGCCGTGTCCGGGGTGGTGTCTGCCTCGTTGTCGAGGGTCACCAGGTAGGCATCGAACGGCCCGGTGGCCATCGCCGATCCGTCGGCCCAGGTGACGTCGACCTTCTTGGTGCCAGCGGAGGCGATGGTCACGCTCAGACCGCCGTCGGCGGCGAAGGCCGGTTGGGCGAGCGCGCCGACCCCCATGGTCGTGGCCAGCAGGCCCGAGGTGGCAAGGGCAACAGCAAATCGCTTCACGAACGAACTCCTAGGGACGAAGGCACAGTCTCTCGAGGGTAAGAGACGTTGCGAGCTGATCTAGACCGGGGTCGCTCCGGTTCACCCGTTCGGCTTCTGTGAAAGCCTGGCCTCATGCGCGTGGCGGCGATCCAGTTCGACTTCGACGAGTCCGAGGCTTTTGAAGTGCGAATCGAACGGATGCTCACCTTGATCGACTCGGCGTCAGCCGACGCCGACCTGGTCGTCTTACCTGAACTGTGGCCGAACGGCGGTTTCACCTACCAGCTGTGGGAGCCCACGGCGCAATCTCTGACTGGCCCGTTTGTCAGCACCATGCAGGAGGCCGCACGGGCCGCGTCCGTGGTCCTGCACGCAGGGTCGTTCATCGAGCGACACGACGATGGCTCGCTCACGAACACCGCCGTTGTGTGCGAGAAGGACGGAACTCTGAATGCGGTGTATCGCAAGATCCACCTTTTCGGCTTCACCGATGGTGAACCCAAGTACCTCGTCGGCGGAGACGACGTTGTCGTCGCTGACACATCGGCCGGACGCCTTGGCCTGACAACGTGTTACGACCTTCGCTTCCCCGAGCTCTACCGAAAGCTCTCCGAAGAGCAGTGCGATCTGTTCGTCGTTCCGGCTGCGTGGCCGCTGGCCCGGGTCAACCACTGGACGGTTCTGGCACAGGCGCGCGCGATCGAGAATCAGACGCCGCTCATTGCGGTCAACACCGCCGGTACGCATGGTGGCGTGGCGATGGGTGGGCAGAGCATCATCGTGGACGCGCTCGGATCAGTTCTCGCCCAAGCTGACAACACCGAACAGGTGCTTCGCGCCGAGATTGACTTCGGTCACACCTCTGCCTGGCGTCAGCGGTTTCCCGCTCTCGGCGATCGCAGACTGTGACCGCCATAACCGCAGATCGAACCGAACGACGCCCTTCCGACGACAGGTAGGTAAAGGCCGCGAGGCCTAGCCCGAGCCGCACGGAAGGACGACAGTGGTCGACGTGCCCGGTGAACCCACCAGCGCCAACACGAGCGACGACGCCAGCGACGCAAGGCTTCTGCGCCAGGTCGCCGACGGTGATCGCCGTGCTCTGGAGGTCCTGTACACGCGTCACGCCGGTTGGCTGCTCGTCCGGCTCGGACGACGGTGTGCGGACCGCGACTTGGTCGACGAGGTCCTTCAAGACACATTCGTAGCGGTGTGGAGGAGCGCGGCAAAGTACAGCGGACGCGGCGAGGTTGCTGCATGGATTTGGGGAATTGGTGTTCGGCGTCTGGTGGACGCCGTGCGCCGCGTGCCGGCGGCGAGTCTGGTCGCAGAGCCGCCCGAGCAGACTCCGGAACTGTCTGCTGAAGAGCGCGTCCTGCTCGGCGTGCAGTACGGCGACCTGGCCGGCGCCCTCGACCGTTTGTCGCCAGAACTTCGGGCCGTCGTCCAGTCCACTGTGCTCGACGGGCTCACCACAGCCGAGGCGGGTCGTCTGCTCGGCATTCCCCAAGGGACGGTCAAGACCCGGATGAAGCGCGCACGTGAACAGCTTCGGGAGGAGTTGGCATGAGTTGGCACATTCCTGAGCCGATGGCTCGTGCATACGTCGAGGGTGATGTTCAAGGCGCGCGCGCGGCGTCCATCGAGGCACACGTGATGACCTGCGAGGTCTGCCGCGAGCTGGTGGGACGTGAGGTTGCCACCGAGCGACTTGACGCAATCTGGTCGGCGATCGAAGAAGACGTCGACTCTCCTCGTCCCCGCTTTCTCGAGCGCCTGCTGATCGGAGTAGGGCTCGACCCAAGCGACGCGCGTCTGGTTGCCGTAGCGCCGTCGCTGCACTTGGCGTGGTTCTCGGCGCTCGCGCTGGTTCTGCTTCTAGCCGTCTGGGTGAGCCAAGCGGGTGAACGCGGCAGTGGTCTCTTCTTGATCGTCGCGCCGCTGGTGCCAGTGGCCGCGGTCGCAGGCGCCTATGGTCCCTGGATCGACCCCACGTATGAGGTGTCGGTCTCCAGTCCCTACCCGACGATGCGCCTGCTGCTCCTGCGCTCGGCAGCCGTCACCGCGGCGTCGGGAGCCCTTGCCGGTGTTGCGTCGCTATGGGTGCCTGATCTTCGGACGGCGGTCGCGTGGGTGCTGCCCTGCCTCGCACTGGTTTCACTGACGTTGCTGCTCTCGCGCTGGATGCCGTTGACGTGGGCGGCCGCGGGTGTGGCGGCCTGCTACGGCATCCCTTTGACGTCGGCGCTCTTCTCCGATGTCGACGTCACCGCATTGGTGCTCTCCAAGGGGCTGCAGATGGCGGCACTCATCGTGGCCGCAGCCTCGTTCGTACTCATAGCCAGCGATCCGCAGATGCGGTTAGCGCTGAGGAGGAATCGATGATGCAAGCGGCAAGTGTGAGTGACCTGAAGCGTCGATATGGCCGAACCCAAGCCCTCGATGGAGCCACTTTCGAGATTGGATCAGGAGTGACTGGACTGCTGGGGCCAAATGGTGCAGGTAAGACCACATTGCTCCGCATTCTTGCGACCGTGGCTGCGCCAGACTCCGGCGCCGTGACGGTGTTCGGCCGCAACCCAGCGCGCGCCGATGAACGTACCGACATTCGACGCCGGCTCGGATATCTGCCGCAAGACCCAGGCTTCCAGCGCGGATTCAGCGTCTTCGAGTTCGTCGACTACGTCGCGATTCTCAAAGAGATGGCCAATCGCCGCGAGCGCCACGAGGAGGTGAGACGCGTCATCGAAGCGGTCGACCTGACTTCGGTCAGCGGCAAACGAGTCAGGGCGCTGAGTGGAGGAATGAAGCGGCGCACCGCCCTTGCGGCATCACTGTTGGGCGACCCGCAGTTTCTGGTGCTGGACGAACCGACCGCAGGTCTCGACCCTGAGCAACGATTGCGGTTCCGCGATCTCGTTTCCAGGGCGGGCGAGGGTCGCGCCGTTCTGTTGTCCACTCATCAGACCGAAGACGTCGCTGCCCTGTGCCAGGACGTCGTGGTGCTCGACCGTGGTCGTGTGTTGTTCCATGGGACGCCGGCGGAACTTACCGCCGTGGCCTCACAGCGAGTGTGGTTCGCAGATGAGCGGCAGCCCGGAGCCGAGTTGGCGTATCGAACCGGTGATGGACGCGTCCGTCACCTCGGTAGCCCGCCCTCGGGGGCCGATACAGCCGAGCCGACGCTCGAGGACGGCTATCTGCTACTCGTCGGACGATTCGACGAGGAGGCAGCCGCATGACGATGTCAGTAGAGGTCCTCGGCGAAGAGCGCACCGTGAGCCGATCTTCGTGGCGCGCGATCGTGTCCTTGGGGATCCGCGAGGGACGCCGCATGCTGCAGTCCCCTGTAGTGCTCGCACTTGTGGGCTTCGTTGTACTCATGGCAGGTGTGCGCACCATAGGTGAAAGCCTTCTGGCGCTACCCACTGCTCGTGGCGTCTACGACGGCATCACGTTCTTCACTGCGCTGTATCTGGGTCTGATCGCGTATATGGCTGCTCACCTCGTGACGTCGTCGGCACGCCGCACCGGTGCGGATCCGCAGCTCGCTGCCTCTGCCCTCTCTGAACGACAACGCAATGTTGGCCTGTGTCTTGGAGTGCTCTTCGGCCCCGGACTTCTAGGCGCACTACTGATGGTGACCGCTGCGCTGCTCGGCAATGGTCTTGAGCTCACGAGCGTCGGTGGGTTCAACACCGAGCCGCCTATGGCCGGTGTCTTCCTTGTGCAGCTGGCGCTGTTGTTGGTCGGCGGCGGCCTCTTTGGAGTGATGTGGGCGACCTGGTTGCGATTCCCCGGGTCGCTGCCGCTGGGATTCGTCGTTCTGGTGTTCGGGACTGGGTGGCTTTCAGACGGTGACCGCTCTCCAGTTCACTCCTGGCCGTGGTTTGCGCCGTACATCACTCTCCCAAGCTGGGCGGACGAGTCCTGGGCTCAATACGGATCTCACTACTGGCACACGGTCTATCTCGTCGGGCTCTGCGCACTCGCATTCTGCGCAACGATGCTTCGCTCCCGCGACCACCGCAATCGCTGGGTCATCGCCAGCGGAGCGGTGCTTACGATGACGTGTGTCGTGGGGGCGGTGCAGGTGACGTGAGTGAGCTGTTGGTGGGCCGGAGTCTTGGTCTCGATCTCCGCGGGGTTGCTGCCTACCTTCCTAGACTCTGCCGATGGCGGGTGCTGATTCTGGCGATCGTGGGTTCATGGGCACTCACCGGAT
>JBJMHG010000088.1:0-7055 GCA_045807485.1 Actinomycetes bacterium | reverse complement strand
TCGCGTTGTGGGCGTGCGAAGACTGTCGTGTGGATCAGAGAGCGTCGGTGTTTGTGCGTGGGAAGTGGTGTGCCAACGACAGTTCCCGGGCACAAACCCGATTCAGGGCCGCCGCCGCGCGGCGCAGAGCGACCCAGCCCGTTACCGGCCGAAGAGGCCTTTCTTCTTCTTCTTGTCCGAGTCCTTGCCAACCGGAGATGACGTCACAGGCGACGACACGGTGGTGCTTTCAGTCGTGTCCTCACCGAAACCACCGAGGCTGGCGAGCTCCCGCAGCAGTGCCGCCGTGTCGACGGACGGACCGGGGCTTGGTGAAGGCTCGGGGCCGTAGTCCTCGACGACCTCAACTTCTTCGACCTCTTCAGGTTCTGCAGTCTCGAGTGGGCTATTTCCGAGGTCAGCGAAAGACTCCGCGGTGCTTGGCGCTTCAGCAGCAGCCATTTCATCGGCGAGACGACGACGCTCCTCTTCAATCGCCGTGTCTGCGGCAGCCGCGGCTGCCGCAACAGTCGCCGCGGCGATGCGGTCTGCCTCTGCCTGCTCGGCGGCCCGTCGCTCGGCTTCGGCACGTTCGGCTTCGAGCCGCTCCGCCTCAAGTCGTGTTGCTTCGGCAGCCGCCTCTTCTGCGGCAATGCGTTCAGCTTCCAGCCGCTCAGCTTCAGCCAGCTCTGCTGCGATCCGCTCTTGTTCGAGGCGCTCGGCTTCAAGACGTGCCGCCTCTTCAGCGGCCAGCCGCTCCGCTTCAATGCGCTCTTCTTCAGCTCGCGCTGCTTCTTCTGCGGCAATGTGGTCGGCCTCTGCCTTCGCCTTCGCTTCAACCTCGGCTTGGTCCGCCTCCTCCTGACGACGACGGCGACGTTCTTCTTCGCGGCGCGCCTCGTCCTCGAGGCGCTCTTGCTCCGCCTGTGCCGCTGCAACGCGCGCAGCCTCAATCTCTGCGCGTCGGCGCTCTTCAGCGGCGACTACTTCGGCGTGCGCTGCCCAAGCCTCGTCCTCAACGCGCGCTCGTTCGGCGTCCAACCAAGATGCGTGTGCTTCCCACGCCTCGCGCTCAACGGTCTTGCGATGCCACACCAAGTACTTGGCGTGAACGGCCCACGCTTCTTCCTCGGTAGCCGCGCGTTCGGCGTCCAGGCGTCTCGCGTGCTCTTCCCAGGCTTCGGACTCGTACTCAGCGCGTTCGGCGTCACACCATTCGTCGTGTGCCGCCCAAGCCTCTTCCTCGAGCCGGACGCGTTCGGCGCTCAGCCACGCGCTGTGCGCCTCCCACGCGTCCGCCTCGACGCGCTTGCGCTCGGCGGTCAGCCACGTCTTGTGTTCCTTCCAGGCCTTCGCCTCGACGGCCTTGCGCTCCATCTCGAGCTTCTCGGCCTTCTTGCGCTTGCTCTCGTCCAGCCAGAGCTCGTGCGCTGACCAGGCTTCGGCCTCGACCCGGACGCGCTCGCCGTTCATCCACTCTTGGTGCGCTTCCCATGCTTGCGGTTCAACGCGCTTGCGCTCGGCGGTGAGCCAGGCTTTGTGTTCCTTCCACGCCTTGTGCTCCATCGCCTTGCGCTCGGCCTCGAGCCGGCCAGCCGTTTCGGCTCGGTGCGCGTCGAGCCACTCCTCGTGCTCGGCCCACGCGGTGACCTCAATGCGACGTCGCTCGTCCTCGAGCCACTGGTAGTGTGCTAGCCACGCTTCAGGCTCACCCTTGGCGCGTTGTTCTTCTTGCCACGCGGCGTGGGCGGCCCACGCGTCCGATTCGACGCTACGGGCTTGTTCTTCCAGCCACGCCTCGTGCTCCAGCCAAGCCTCGACTTCGGACGTCAGGCGTTCTTCAGCCTCGCGTGCTTCACGCTCTTCTTCGACAGCGGCGACATCGATCTCGGGGTCATCGGGAAGCTGGACAGTCGTGCTCGCCTCTGCTTCCTCGAGAGCGGCCACGGCATCGGCGAGCGAAGTTCCCTCGCCCGGTGGCGTCACCGGCTTGAACAAGTCGCCCAGCGCCGCGGTCACTTTTCGTACCGCTCCGGCCAGCTCGTCACCCGCGGGGTCGGGTGCCGGTTCGAACGCCGGACGCTTGCCTCGTGCGTCCTCGAGAGACGTCACCGAAGCCACTGGCTCATCGTCTGGGAGTTCGACGTCGACCAGTCCGGCGTCCATCAACGCCTTCACGACGTGGGCTGCCTCGAACACCGTGAACCCGCACTCGGCGGCGAGGCCAGCGATGTCGCGCATGCCGTCGACCTTGCACAGCAGCGCCCAGTCGGCGCTGGAGAGCACGACGTCAGCGGCGCCGTCCGGACGCGCGGACAGCATGGGGACGCCGCGCTGACCGCCGATCGACTCGGTCAGCTCGGTCCACCGGTGCCTTCGCATCTCGACCTCGGCCAGCAGGTCGCGCACCGTGGTCGGAGGCGCAACGTCCTGGCGGGTCTTCTTGTTCTTGCGGAACTTGTGCGCAGCGACCGGCCAGTCCAGCAACGCGGCCATCGCGTCGCGCAGCTGCTCGATGACGAATCCCTCGACCACCGAGCGCTCGACGTAGCCGAGGTGCACCAGCAGCTCGCCCAAGCGCCAACCTTGAAGCTCGTTGGTCTGCACATCGAGCGCGGACGCCAGCGCCTCGGGTGAGAGGTCACCGGACGCGATCAGTCGCGCACCAAGCTGCGCGCGGCGTCCAGGGACGAAGACGGAGTAGATCGAACTGTCTTTGAAGTAGACCTCTGCCTGCTCGCCAGCGGGGTCGGTGACCGTCAGGCAGCCGGTGGCGTTCTTCTCGCCGAGCTCGACCAGGACCTGCTCGACGGTGGACGTCATGACTTGTGTCTGAGACAAGTACCTGACCCCCTCCAGAGCAGGTGCTGCCGCGTCCGGACTGGCTCCGGACCGACGTGGCACAACGGCATGCGGTCATGGCCGATCACCGCATGGCAGACCCACGGCCCCCGCAAAGAGGACGTGGCTCGACCCTTCTTCCTTCGGCAGGTTGACCTGGTCCTTTGAGGGACCGACGGGGGTGGATTCACCCGCGTTCGCCGGGGCTGTGTCCGGGGGAGGGCGGACGTGGCAGGATCGCCCGCATGGCGCAACCTGCCCCCTCGACCAAGCCGGCGCTGACGCCCCAGCCGGCGCAGACCCTGCTCACTGTTGCACCCACCGGGGCGGAGTCCAGCAAGGCCGACGTCCCAGCCCTCCCGGTCACCTTGGACGAGCTGGTCGAGACCGCCAAGGCGTGCGAGGCAGCCGGTGCGGCCATGATCCACATCCATATCCGAGACGACGACGGCAACCCCACCCTCGACCAGGGACGCCTGCGCGACACAGTCGCCGCCGTGCGCGAGGCCACCACGCTCGTCGTCCAGCTCTCCACCGGCGGGTCAGTGCACGACGGCTACCAGCCGCGACTGCAGGTGCTGGACGCCGAACCCGACTCGTGCTCGCTGACCTGCGGCACCGTGAACTTCGGCGACGACGTCTTCATGAACAGCTGGCCGTTCATGGCCGAGCTCTACCAGCTCACCCAGCAGCGCCAGATCGTCCCGGAGTTCGAGCTCTTCGACCTTGGCCATGTCACGGCCCTCAACCGCCTCCTCGACAAGTACGGCGAGCCCTTCGGCGGTCAGGTGCACTGCGACCTTGTGATGGGGGTTCCCGGAGGAATACCCGGCACGGCGGCCGCACTCGTGGCAGCGGTCGCGGCCCTGCCAACGGGGGCGTCCTGGTCGGCCACCGGCATCGGGCGCACCACCATGCCGGTCATGTTCGCCGCGCTGGCAGCGGGCGGTCATCTGCGGGTCGGCATGGAAGATGTCGTCACCTGGGCCCGCGGCGTCCCGGTCACCAGCAATGCCCAGCTTGTCGAGCGGGCGGCCGCGGCTGCCACACTCTTCCAGCGTCCCCCCATGACACCGGACGACGCCCGCGCACTGCTGAAGGTCAAAGACCGGCGAGGAGTTCCTGCATGAGCGACGAGACCAAGGTCAAAGGCGTTGACCCGATGCCCGGCGGACGCCGGCGGATCGACCACGTGCTCGACCCGGCGTTCTCGAAGGCACTCGACTCGCTCACGTTGTCCGAAGTTCGTGAGCGTCGGCACGAGGCCGAGCAGGAAGAGGCCGACCTTTCTTACGTCCGCCGTCTGCTGCAGGGCCGCATCGACATCGTCCGAGCCGAGCTCGGACGCCGTACCGGCAACGAGCGGGGATCGTTGATCGACCAGCTCGCCGGCATCCTTGCCGACGGTCCGCGAGGTGAACCGCACGGCGCCGGACACCACAACGTGGTCGAACCTTCGCGGGTTGCCGACCACCGCCGATCCGTCGAGCAGCTGGTGTCTGACGTCGGGGTATCGGACGTCGTCAACCGCAGTGACGAAGAGCTCGCAGATTCACTCACGCGCCTGACCGACTACGAGGCCGCGGTGTCGCGCAACCGGCGCCGCGTCCAAGAGGTGATGGACGCGTGCACTGCCGAGATTGCGCGCCGGTACCAGTCCGGTGAGGCGACCGTCGACGACCTGTTGGCCGGTCGCTGACGCACCAGACCCGCCGAGTGCACACCTGGTTGACGCAAACGCGCCTCGAGCGCTCGTAGCGATGCCCGACTCTCGCGGATACGTGCCGCTGGCTGCGGTCGAGCGCAGCGGTTTCGACGAGGGTATTCACTTCGGACGCCTCATCGCCCTCGATCGCGACGGCACCGAACTCCTCGCCTACGGCGATGTCGATGCACCAATGCATCCACGTAGTGCAAACAAGCTGATGCAAGCGTCGGGGATGCGGTCGATTGGGCTGAAGCTCGAGGGTGAACTGCTTGCCCTGTCGGCGGCGTCCCACTGGGGAGAGCCGCGGCACGTGGACGGCGTGCGAGCGATCCTGGCGTCCGCACGGTTGGACGAGACAGCGTTGCAGACGACACCAGACTTTCCCGAGGACGCCGAGGCACATCTCGCCGTGACGCGCGGCGACAACATCAAGCGACCGATCCTGCACGGCTGCTCTGGCAAGCACGCGGCGATGCTCGCCACCTGCGTGCACTCTGGCTGGGACGTCGACGCGTATTTGTCGCCCGGGCATCCGCTGCAACAGTCGCTACGCGCGGCCATTGAGGAACAGTCAGCGAGCGCGGTGGCGCACACCGCGGTCGACGGGTGTGGTGCTCCGGCGTGGGCGATTCCGCTGCGCGCGTTGGCGGCGTCCTATCGCTCAGCGGTTCTCGCTCCAGAAGGAACACCGGCCCGCGATGTCGCCGATGCGATGCGCGCTCATCCCGAGATGGTGTGCGGCGAACAGTCTGAAGTGACCGGACTGATGCGTGCGGTACCCGGTTTGTTGGTCAAGGACGGTGCCGAGTCGGTGTACGTCGCCGCGTTGCCGGACGGGCGAGCGGTCGCGTTGAAGATTGCCGACGGTGGATTTCGCGCCGGGCAGGCCGTGCTGGTCGCAGCTCTTCGCCGGATGGGGGTCGACCAGCTGCCGAAGGTAGACCTTGCGGCACTGGACCGCTGGGGGACCGTGCCGGTGAGCGGGCACGGTAAGCCCGTTGGTCGGGTTCGTCCGCTGCTGTGAGGCTGCTTCAACCGGCGCAGCAAGCCTGCTCGTCGTTCAACAGGTCTTCAGCTGTGGGCTGGTCGTCGGTGATCGTGTAGACCTCCCATGACGCACCGTCCGGGTCGGTTACCCACACCTTGTCTTGGCGGGCGTAGCAGCAGACCACGTCGTCCTCGTTGCGAGCGTCGAGGTTGGCCGCGACCAGACGCTGGCTTGCCTCGGCTACCGCCGCGGCGTCCGGAACTTCGACGCCCAGGTGGTTGATCGTTCCCGGAGCGCTGGCGTTCTCGATAAGCACCAGCTTGAGGGCCGGGGACTCGAGGGCGAAGTTGGCGTAGCCGGGTCTCACCTTGTGCGGTTCGGCGCTGAACAGACGCCCGTAGAAGTCGACGGCCTCGTTCAGATTGCTGACGTTCAGGGCGAGCTGGACTCTCGGCTGGGTGGTCACGGCGCTGCTCCTTGTATTGATGGCTGTCGATGTAATGGTTCACCAGGAGTTCGACAAGTGTCAATACATATTTCGATAAACATCGATAGACTCGGCCCATGAATACCCGCACCGATGTAGCCGCCGCGCCGTTGCTGCTGGACGCCTCGTGCTGCGCCCCCATTGGCACGGACGCCCTCGACGCGCCCTCCGCAGAACGGCTGGCCCAGGCGTTCAGGGCGCTCGGAGACCCGGTTCGGCTGCGGCTGCTGAGCATCATTGCTTCTGCACCGACCGGCGAGGCGTGCGCCTGCGACCTCACCGGTCCGGTCGGCAAGAGCCAGCCGACCGTGAGCCATCACCTGAAGATCCTGCGCGAGGCCGGCCTGGTGACCAGTCGCCGGCACGGCACGTGGGTGCACTACCGCGCCGTGCCCGATCAGCTCACGGCTCTGCGCGGCGTCCTGACCGCGGCGTCCCCGGTGGTTCCGTGACCCGCACCGCTAGAGCCGATCCGTCGGCCGGCTTGCTGCGGCGCGACCTGTTGGCCGAAGTCGTTGGCACCGGAGCGCTGGTCGCCGCGGTTGTCGGATCTGGCGCCATGGCCGAGCGACTATCTCCCTCTGACATCGGGCTGCAGCTCTTCGAGAACGCGGCAGCAACGGGCGCCGCTCTCTTCGTTCTGATCGCGGTGTTCTCATCGGTCTCGCGAGCGCACTTCAACCCGATGATCACTCTCGTCGACGCAGTCGATCGGCGATCTACTTGGCGCGAACCCCTCGGCCGCATCTGCGCGCAGCTCGTCGGTGCCGTACTCGGCGTACTGGTTGCCAACGCCATGTTCGAGCTTCCGATCGCGGGGCCTTCTAGCACCGTTCGCGACGGCGTGGCGTTATTGATTGCAGAAGTTGTTGCGACTTCCGGACTGGCCGTCGTGGTCTTCGGGTTGCTGCGCGCCGGGCGCACCTCCTTGATCGCGCCAGCCGTAGGCGCCTACATCGCAGCCGCCTACTTCTTCACCGCTTCGACATCGTTTGCGAACCCTGCCGTCACCCTGGGCCGCGCACTCACCGATTCGTTCGCCGGAATAGATC
>JBJMHG010000087.1:0-5595 GCA_045807485.1 Actinomycetes bacterium | reverse complement strand
CCCTGAGAGGCAGCCTGCAGGGTGGGCTGAAGGCCGGGGACATGCGTGATCCGGTCGCCCATCGACACCGTCACGACACCCGCAAGCGCCCCCGCCACCAGGCCCATGACCAAGGACGCCACGATGACCATGGGCAGGGTGAGCGCCTTGCTTGACCCGCGAACCTCGGTGCTGCTGGCAGAGCTTTCGAAGACATAGCGACTCGATCCGTGAGCGGAGTCAGACTCGGAGTCGGCCACGCCAACACGCTACGTCGTGATGCGGGTGAGCGGCGAGTCGGCCAGCAGCGATGGTCTGCATCGGGGCCGAATCCTCAGCACGGCGACGATAGGGTCGGTGCGTTCCCGAGGGAGGCCGTCATCAGTACCGAACGCACTACAGGTCAAGGCGCATCAGCTGGTACCGCAGCCAGTCCCGCGGTCCGGCAGTACATCGACGATTTCCGGCCTGAAGATGATGTCCTTGCCGCGGCACGTTCACGAGGGGACGAGATCGGCGCCCGTGCTGTCACGCCGGCTACCGGTGCAATCCTGCAGTGGCTCGCTCAGTTCGTCCACGCGAGGAACGTCGCTGAGGTCGGCACGGGCGTAGGCATTTCAGGGGTGTGGCTACTTCGCGGCATGGCCGATGACGGCATCCTCACCACTGTTGACGACGAGGCAGAGAACACCCGAGCAGCTCGCCAGGCATTCGCTGACGCCGGGGTGCCCCCGCAGCGAACTCGACTCATCACGGGCCGCCCATTGGAAGTGCTGAGTCGCCTGGCCGACACCGCGTACGACATGGTGTTTCTCAACGGAGAGACGCAAGAGACTGCTCGATACCTGGACGACGCCCGCCGTTTGCTGCGACCAGGCGGACTGATTGTGATTGACCGAGTGCTGGCAGAAGGAAGGGTGCCCGACCCCGCTCAGCGCGATGCGGACGCCATCGCGATGCGAACACTGCTGTCGGAGGTGTCCGTTGACGAGCAGGTGCGCCCGCTCCTACTTCCAGTCGGTGGAGGCCTGCTGGTCGCCCAGAAGATTCGGGATGCCGTGCAAGGCGCAGACGCGCACGCGAACTAGCGCTGCTGACCGCCGTCACCCTCGGCGGTAAGGCTCGAGCCGGGGCCAGCGCCAGAGACAAATCCGGCTCCACCTTCGGCAACCGCGACGACCTCGAATGGCTCATAAGCGATCGGGGTTGAGCCGGTCAGCAAGGTGCCCGGCGCATTCGCCTCACCCGGAATGAAACCGGCCAGGAATTGGTCCCGATCTTCTCGGGTGGCGAAGACGTAAGTTCCTTCGAACCACTCACCTTCGAGCATCCGCCAGGTCTTGAAGTGCAAACCGGCCATGCCCGTAAATCGGGCTAGGGATGTGCCGACGACGTACTCGCGAAGCTTGTCAGCGGTGCCAGGCGCCGCGTCCGCAAGCGACCACCTGACAGACAGACCGAACACTGAGGTCAGCTCACCACCGACACGAGCTGGTCGCCCAGGTCTTTGGCTTCCTGGGCATTGAGCTCGACCACGAGACGACCACCGCCCTCTAGGGGAACTCTCATGACGATGCCGCGACCTTCCTTGGTCACCTCGAGCGGACCGTCGCCGGTACGCGGCTTCATGGCCGCCATTGGCATCCCCTTTCAAAGGACTCGAACCGCCAGCTGTCGCCAACTGGCAGAACTGGGCCCCGTAGGCATTGCGGACAGAGCCGAGCAGTGATGTCTGCCGGTCCATTATTCCGTACCGTGGGATCTGCCTGTGGGCCCCCCTCGACGGCTACGTGCGCGCAGTGGTCTCGGGAGTTGTTCCTGCCTCGACCAAACCCGCGAAGCGCCGCAAGCTACGCCGAATCCCCCACGCAGTCACCGGTCGGGCGACGGGCCAGCCCAGCCGACCAAGCACACCAAGGGGAAGGTCAACCTCTTCAATCCACACCAGGCGAGAACGATGCTCTGGTAAGGCAACCACTTCGATGATCCCCCGGCCGCGTACCACGTCACCACGGTGTTCAACCACGCAACGTCGTGGCGGATCCCACTCGGTCACCGTCATCGGATCTCTGACCCCGAACCGACCGAATCCGGTGAAGGCCTCGAGCTGACCGCCGATGCCACGACCGTCACCACGAGGTACGAAGACTGACGTTGCCAGCACCCACTGCGACTGACCGGGCCAATCTGTGACCGCCTCCCACACGACGTGGGGTGGTGCGGAGATGATCTGGTCGACGGCGAGGCGGGGCACAGCACTCCCTCAGTGGTGGTGAATCAACCTTCTGATGAGGCAGTGGCGTCACCCCGAAGCTGATGGATCTCAGCGTCCCGCAGAGCAAGCTCTGCCGCGAGTCGATCAAGGACCTCGTCGACAGCTGCCATCTGATAGCCGCGGACGGCCAGCGGCAGGCGCAACGTATCGACGTCGGACGCCACCATGGCGCGACCTTGCGGCAAGCGGACGATGACATCGTCGGGTTCTTCTTCCGCCAGACCCTCGCCACGTCCTAATGCCAACATCACGACCGCGACCAAAATGGCCGTGATCACGATGAGCCACAGAATCCAGTTCATCGCAGCCTCCTTCGATGCGACACGATGGTCGCATGTCTGGCGATCCCGGCACAGAACCGTACGTCCTCCGGCTCGGCGAGCAGCGCTTCGACGCGTCCGCTCGGGTGGTGATGGCCGTCATCAACCGGACGCCGGACTCCTTCTTCGACCAGGGTCGGACTTTCAGCATTGACTCCGCGATGCGAGCGGTAGCCAAGGCGGTCGACGAAGGGGCCGCGATCATCGACGTGGGCGGCGTCAAGGCCGGTCCAGGAGATGACGTCGACGTCACCGAAGAGTTGGTTCGCACGGTCGACTTCGTCGCAGCGATCCGCTCCAAGTACCCCGAGATGGTGATCAGCGTCGACACCTGGCGTCACGAAGTTGGCGAGGCCGTTTGCAGGGCCGGTGCAGATCTGATCAACGACGCCTGGGGCGGTTACGACCCTGAACTCGCGCACGTAGCTGCCGCCCATGACGTCGGGCTCGTCTGCACGCACACCGGCGGTGCTGCGCCACGCACGCGGCCTTACCGCGTGGAGTACGAAGACGTCGTGGGAGCAGTCGTCGACTTCCTACACACAGAAGCCGCCCGAGCGGAGGCAGCGGGTGTTCGCCCAGACCGCATCGTCATCGATCCAGGCCATGACTTCGGGAAGAACACTAGGCATTCGCTCGAGGTGACGCGACGGCTTGGAGAACTGGTGGCGTCCGGACGTCCGGTGCTGGTGTCGTTGTCGAACAAGGACTTTGTCGGCGAGACGCTCAATACTTCGGTCGACGGGCGGCTGTACGGTTCGCTTGCGGCGTCCGCCATCAGTGGTTGGCTGGGAGCGCGGATCTTTCGGGCACATCAGGTGCGAGAGACGGTGCAGCTGCTGACCATGGTGCGTGTGCTTGCTGGTTACCAGCAGCCGGCGACCTCTCGGCGCGGCTTGGTGTAGGGCTGCTTCCTTTTGCGCCTCTTGGAGAGCGCTTCAGCAAGCGGGTCGCCGGAACGGCCAACGACGCGGTCACTACCCACAGGGACAGCACGATGGTCGGTATTTGCCACAACGCGACGGACGTACCGACCGAGCTGTGGTCCGCCAGACTTCCTGCTAGCACCGCGACGAGAGCCTGACCACCCATTAAGGCGACTTGCACGATGGCGAACACAGGGGCTCGGATGGCCGGTGCCATCTCGCGAACCGCAACGACGTAGGTGAGCGCCCCAGGCGCGCTCACCACACCGAGCCCGACGTAGGCGATCGTGCCGGTGAGCACTCCAGTCGGCAGCATGAAGGCAACGACAGAGATGAACCCACCGACGATCATCGTCATCGCGGACACCCGCATGAGGTCATTGCTTCCTCCGCGTCGTGGCAGCACCAATCCCAGCAATGCAGCGATGAATGCCATCACTGCAGCTAATGGCCCGGCGAACCCAGGCCGATCGAAACCGCTGGCATAGACGACCACCAACGACTCGCCGGCCATGATCGTGCTGGCGCTCACCACGGACAGCAGCACCGCACGCCGCAACATCGGACGTCCGGTGAGCGCCTTCAGGCCGCTCCGTAGAATTCCACGCACCGACTCGGTGGCGTCGACGAACGCATCGAGTCGCGGGACGCCGAACAGCAGCACTGCCGAGATGAAGAACGACGCAGCGTTCAAGCCGATCGCCGCTTCGAAGCCGACGAGTGCGAGCGCAGCTCCTCCGAGTAGGAAGCCAAGCATGCTGGCGGCCTGCTGCGTGGCTTGGAACAGTACGAGCGCGTCCTCGCGCGTCTCTTCGTCCGGTGCGTACTCGGGGACGGCGGCGGCTCGGGTCGCTTCGTAGATCGACGTAGGCACCGACGCTAGGAACACCAATCCGAGCAGGCCCCAGGCCGGCATTGGAACCAGCAGCAGCAGAATCAGGCCCGCTCGCAGCAGGTCCGCTCCGATGAGCAGTGTGCGTGGCGGGATCTTGGACGCCCAGCCCACCAGCCATGGAGCAAAGAGATAGGGCAGGTACAAGGCCGCCAGGCTCGCGGACGCGGCGATGGCCAGGTTGGTCGAGTCGTAGAGCAACGCAGCGATACCGAGCAAACCGATCCAGTCGCCCATCTCGCTGACCATCTGGGAGACCCAGAAGCGCCGCAAAACTCGGTCGCGAGAGACGACGATCACCCGATGAAGACGCGAGGCGACAGCCGACTGCACCCCCGCATCAGGACGACGATGGGCACCGCCGGACCGTCGGCGCCTCCGGTCCTGCTCCACCTGGGTGGTATCGGCAGGCGTTCAGCATTGCCTGAGCCGGGATTCAGGAGTGGTCGCGCTTGGTGGGCTTAGATTCCCATCATGGGTCCGGCGGCGCGGCGCTCGGCCTCCTCTTTGACCTGCATCGCGTCCTGCTCCTCCCGTCGGAGGGTGGTGACGTCGGACTCGGCCAACCGAACTGCCTCGATCGCCTCGTCCACGGTGTCGACCACCTGCAGCAGCTGCAGATCTTGCTCGGACGCCTTGCCGTCACCGACCATGCGGTCGCGAAGCCAGTCCAGGAGTCCGCCCCAATAGGAGGAGTCCACCAGGACGATCGGGAAGGCCGTCACCTTCTGCGTCTGGACCAACGTCATGGCCTCGAACAGCTCGTCCATGGTGCCGAAACCGCCCGGAAGCACGATGAATCCGCGGGCGTACTTGACGAACATCGTCTTGCGCGCGAAGAAGTACCGAAAGTGCACCCCGATGTCGACCCAAGGGTTAAGGCCCTGCTCAAAGGGCAGCTCGATTCCGAGGCCTACCGAGACACCCCCAGCATCAACGGCCCCCCGGTTAACCGCCTCCATGATTCCCGGCCCTCCACCGGTGATCGCCGCGTAGCCAGCTCTTGCCAGTCCCGCCCCGATATCACGGGCCATCTCGTATTCGGGTGTGTCTCGCCGGACCCGAGCCGAACCGAAGACGCTGATCGCTGGGCCGAGCTCGGCGAGAGTGCCGAAGCCCTCCACGAACTCCGCCTGGATCCGCAGTACCCGCCACGGATCGGAGTGCACCCAGTCGGTAGGCCCCGCGCTGTCTAGCAGGCGC
>JBJMHG010000086.1:0-12390 GCA_045807485.1 Actinomycetes bacterium | reverse complement strand
GCCGCCGCCATGAAAGAGCTCGATGCCGGCGAGTGACCCGTGTGCGTGAACGGCGTCAGCGGTGATCGCCAACGCCTTCGCGTCGCCGTCGTCCCACAAGAGCGCCGAGACCGCGGGTGATTCCTCTGCTTCGACCGAGATAGAGGTGTAGTCGACGCAGACACCGCCCCAGCCTCCTTCCGCCTTGATCGCCCGGAAGGCCGCCTGCGTCTGAGGGCGCTCAACTCCGAAGCCGGACGCGTGCGGCACCTGGTAGAAGCGGTTGGGCAGCGTCTTGGGACCGATCTGGATGGGCTCGAACAGCACGGCGTGCCGGGGGTCCACGGGTCTCCTCGGATCTCGCTAACTGGCGGTCAGTGTAGTGAGAAGACCCTCCCGGCAGAGGCTGTTCGACGACGACGACGAGGGCTAGCGTGAAACGCATGCCAGTGACACCGGGAACTTTTGGCTGGGCGGACCTGCTGACGACCGACGTGGCCGCGGCCAAGCAGTTCTATGCCGGATTGCTCGGATGGACCTACGAAGATCTGCCGACGCCGGTTGGCATCGACTACACCATGTGTTACGTCGACGGTCAGATGGTCAGCGGTCTTGGACCTCAGCCTCCCGGGATGTCGCAGAGTGGGGCGCCGTCCGTTTGGAACGCATATGTGTTCGTCGAGGACGTCGACGCGGTCGGTGTCGCGGCCGAAGCCGCCGGAGGCAATGTCGTGATGCCCGCCATGGATGTCATGCAGTCCGGGCGCATGGTGATGGTGGCTGGACCCGATGGCGCGGTGGTCGGTGCTTGGCAACCACTCGAACACCATGGCGCCGAACTCTTCGACCGCCCTGGTGCGGTCACGTGGAACGAGTTGCAGTCACGAGACCTGCCGGCGTCCCGTGCCTTCCTGTCTGAGGTGTTCGGCTGGCGTTGGGAGCGTCAACCGGGCGAAATGGAGTACTGGGTCGCGCGCCTGGACGCCAGCACCGACGATGTCGGGGGCGCCATGAACATGCCCGATGGGGTACCGCTCAGTGCACCAAGCATGTGGGTCCTGTACTTCGCAGTCGTCGACTGCGAAGTCAGTGCAGGGCATGTCTCAGAGCTGGGGGGTTCCCTCTTCCTGCCGCCCATGGAGATGGGGCCGGGCAAGTTCGCAGGAGCAACGGACCCCACTGGTGCAATGTTCTACTTCGGGTCGTTTCCAGAGCTTGCGTGACCTCCAAGTAGGCTCGCCAAGTCGCTGCGTGAGTCGAAGGGAAGTCCTCGGTGGACCTGTTCGAGTACCAAGCGAAAGACCTCTTCGCCAAGCACGGAGTTCCGGTGACACCTGGCACCGTCGCCTTCACTGCAGCAGACGCCAAAGGCGCCGCCGAAAAGTACGGCGGCACCGTGGTCGTCAAGGCACAGGTCAAGACCGGCGGACGCGGCAAGGCTGGGGGCGTCAAGCTCGCCGACTCACCCGCTGCCGCCGAAAGCGCGGCCAACGCCATCTTGGGCCTCGACATCAAAGGTCACGTGGTTCGCCGACTTCTTGTCACACCGGCCGCTGATATCGCGTCCGAGTACTACGTCTCGTTCTTGCTGGACCGCGCCAACCGCACGTATCTCGCGATGGCCAGTGTCGAAGGCGGAATGGACATCGAAGAGGTGGCGCGCACCAAGCCTGAGGCACTCGCCAAGGTCCCGGTGGACGCGTTGACCGGGGTCGACGAGGCAAAGGCGCAAGAGATCGTCTCGTCAGCCCGGTTTCCTGCCGATGTCGCTGACCAGGTGGCCGCGGTGTTACAGCGGCTCTGGCGAGTGCTGGTCGAGGAAGACGCGACGCTGGTTGAGGTCAATCCTTTGGTCAAGACGCCAGACGGTGAGGTGCTGGCGCTGGACGGCAAGGTGACGTTGGACGAGAACGCCGACTTCAGGCATCCCGACCACGCAGAGCTCGCGGTGAATGACGAGACCGACCCTCTCGAGGCGGCGGCCAAAGAGAAGGACCTCAACTACGTGAAGCTGGACGGCTCGGTCGGGATCATCGGCAATGGCGCTGGCCTCGTGATGAGCACACTCGACGTAGTCGCCTACGCGGGCGAGGAGTTCGGCGGTGTCAAGCCGGCCAACTTCCTCGACATCGGCGGGGGAGCGTCAGCTGAAGTCATGGCTAACGGCTTACAGATCATCTTGTCCGACCCTCAGGTCAAAGCTGTGTTCGTCAATGTCTTCGGGGGGATCACCTCGTGCGACGCCGTTGCCAACGGCATCGTGCAGGCGTTCGGTTTGCTCAGCGAGAGTGGGGCGGCCGTCACCCTGCCGATCGTCTGTCGACTGGACGGCAACAACGCCGAAGAGGGCCGGCGCATCTTGGACCAGGCCGAGCACGACGTCATCGAACTCGTCGACACCATGGACGCCGCGGCCCGCCGGGTCGCCGAACTCGCGACTGCGAGGTAGGGGAGCTCATGTCGGTCTGGCTGAACGCGGACAGTCGCATTCTGGTGCAGGGCATCACCGGTTCCGAAGGAACCAAGCACACCCGCCGCATGGTGGCGTCCGGTGCGGCGGTGGTCGCTGGCGTCACGCCCGGTAAAGGTGGCCAGTCCGTCGATGGCGGAAAGGGAGATATCCCTGTGTTCGGCTCGGTTTCGGACGCCGTGGACGCCACGGGTGCAAGTGTGTCCGTCGTCTTCGTGCCTCCTCGATTTGCGAAAGCCGCCGTAGTCGAGACGGTCGATGCCGGGGTCCCGCTTTGCGTGGTGATCACCGAAGGTATTCCAGTGGGTGACAGCGCACAGTTCTTTCAGTACGCGCAGAACGCCGGTTCCACTCAGATCATCGGGCCGAACTGCCCGGGAATCATCAGCCCTGGGCAGTCCAACGCCGGCATCATTCCTGCTGACATCACCGGGAGTGGACCGATCGGATTGGTCAGCAAGAGCGGCACCTTGACGTACCAGATGATGTACGAGCTGCGCGACTTCGGATTTTCGACCGGCATCGGGATCGGTGGCGACCCAGTGATCGGAACGACGCACATCGATGCCTTGGCGGCCTTCGAGTCCGACCCCGACACTCAGGCGATCGTCATGATCGGCGAGATAGGTGGCGATGCCGAAGAACGCGCAGCGGCGTTCATCAAGGACAACGTCACCAAGCCGGTGGTCGGATACGTGGCCGGCTTCACCGCGCCAGAGGGCAAGACGATGGGCCATGCCGGCGCGATCGTTTCGGGTTCCTCCGGAACAGCGGCAGCCAAGGCCGAAGCTCTCGAGGCAGCCGGCGTCCGCGTCGGCAAGACGCCCAGCGCCACCGCCGACCTCATGCGCGAGATCCTGAGCTAGCCGCACGTCCTCTTGGCGCGCCTGCGGTGGCCAGCCGCCGCTGCTTGCGACCATGGGCGGCGATGTCCTACTCAACCAGATCGGCTTCTCGGACGCCGGCGCGCAGTCCGCGCCCACAGGTCGACATGGTGGGTGTGGTGTTCGCCGGTGCTGTGTCCGCTGCACTGGTGGCACTGATCGGCATCGCGCTCGGCTTGATCTCCACCATGGGCTCGTGGGCGTTGGCCGCTCACTCTGAAGAGGTGGGGCCCGACGAGGTAGCTCGAGTGTCAGTTGCCATGTGGTTGTACGCGCAGCACGTGCCTCTCGAGCTCGGTGGCGTCCGCCTCGGGCTCGTTCCACTCGGTCTGATGCTGATTCCTGGCTTGCTCTGCTATGCCGGCGGACGCCAAGTGGCACGGGTGGTGGGTCCCCGAACACTCGGTGACGCATCCAGGGCGGTCATCCCTTATGCCCTGGTCTACGCACTCCTCGCCTCAGTGGCGGCAGGCGTCGTCCGATCAGACATCGTGCAGCCAGCGCCCCGCACGGCGTTCTTCGCCGGCTTCTTCATCGCGCTCGTGGCTGGAGGACTCGGGATCTTGCGGGCGTCCGGGTTGCTCTCCACCCTCATCGCCCGAGTTCCGATCGCCACGCGCGACATGGTGGCGTCGGCCACGGCCGGACTCGCCACAGTAATCGTGATCAGCGCAGTGCTGACAGCCCTTGCCCTCGCGGTCGCCTTTCCCGACGCGGTTGAGAGCTTTCGGGCGCTCGGCGCCGGATGGTCCGGCGGCATCGCGCTATTGCTGCTGACGGTGTCGTTCATACCCAACCTGGTGCTCTGGACTGCCTCCTTCACCACTGGAGTCGGTTTCGCGGTCGGTGCTACGGGATCGGTTTCTCCGCAAGGTGTCGACTACGGAGCCCTTCCGGTGTTCCCACCACTGGCCGCTCTGCCCCCGGAAGGTCATGCGGGAGCGCTCGCCTTTGTGGCGCTGATCGCGCCGCTTCTGGGCGGCTATGCGGTCGGCGCGGTGATGCATCGTCGTCACTCTGCACTGAAGCCCGAACACTTAGCCGGACGTGCCGCGGTCTCCGGTGCCTCTGCTGGGTTGGCACTAGGGGTGCTTGCCTGGCTCAGCGGAGGCGCCGCCGGTAATGCGGCGATGTCGATGCTGGGTCCAGAGGGTTGGAAGGTCGCGCTTGTCGCGGCACTCGAGATGGCGCTGATCGCGGCTGTTGTGAGTTGGGAACTCGCCCGCCGTGGCGGGCTTCACCCGCCCAGCCTGATCGACCTACGCGAACGAGCAGCCTGGCCCGAGCTGCTGGCCGTGCCAAAGTCTTGGGTCGAACAGCTCACGTCGAGGTTCCAGCGCCGCCCCTGACTGCCCTACCTCAGTAGGGTCTGGTCGTGGAGCGGGCGCGAGTCGTGGTTTTGGTGTCAGGCGGTGGCACCAATCTCGCTGCACTCCTCGATGCAACAGCCAGATCCGACTACCCCGCCAACGTGGTGGGGGTGGGCTCGGACCGCACGGGCGCGCAAGCGCTGGACCGCGCTGCGGCCGCCGACATTGAGACTTTCGTCGTAGCGCCTGACGAATACCCGAGTCGGGCCGCATGGGACCTTGCGCTCGCCGAAGCCACCGCAGTTCACCGCCCCGATCTGGTCGTTCTGGCGGGGTTCATGCGACTGGTCGGGCCGGTGTTCCTGAAACGGTTCCACGAGCGGGTGATCAACACGCATCCCGCCCTGTCGCCGTCCTTCCCCGGCATGCACGCACCGCGAGAAGCGCTCGAGCACGGCGTCAAGGTGACAGGATGCACGATCTTCATCGTCGATGACGGAGTCGACACCGGCCCGATCGTTGCGCAGGCCGCCGTACCAGTGCTTGACGACGACACGGTCGAGAGTCTGCATGAACGCATCAAGGAGCAGGAGCGAGCGCTGCTGGTCACTGTGGTGGCCGATCTGGTCACCCAGCACTATCGGATCGAAGGAAGAAAGGTCGTACGGACGTGAGCGAAGTGACTCAGCGACCCATCAAGCGCGCGCTCATCAGCGTTTATGACAAGACCGGTCTGGTCGAGCTGGCTCAGGGTCTGCACGCTGCGGGGGTCACCATCGTCTCCACGGGCTCGACGGCTGCGCGGATTGACGCGAGCGGTGTTCCCGTGACAAGGGTTGAGGATCTGACTGGCTTCCCCGAGTGCCTCGACGGCCGCGTGAAGACGCTCCATCCACGCGTACACGCCGGGATCCTCGCAGACCTTCGTAAAGCCGATCACCAGCGCCAGCTCGAAGAAATGGAAGTCGAGCCATTCGAACTGGTCGTCGTCAACCTCTATCCGTTCACGCAAACGGTCGCTTCCGGCGCATCGCCGGATGAGTGCATCGAGCAGATCGACATTGGTGGCCCGTCGATGGTGCGAGCGGCCGCGAAGAACCATCCGAGTGTCGCGGTAGTGGTCTCACCCGATCGGTACGGTGAGGCTCTGGACGCTGTCAACTCAGGTGGCTTCACCCTCGAGCAGCGTCAACGCCTTGCCCTCGAGGCATTTGTTCACACCGGCACGTACGACGTCGCAGTGGCGTCCTGGATGGGCAGCAACCTGGCCCCGGATCCAGCCGGTGCAGGCTTCCCGAACTGGGTTGGCGCCACCTGGGACCGCGCCGCTGTCCTGCGGTACGGCGAGAATCCCCATCAGCGCGCTGCGCTGTACCGAAGTGGGTACGGCCCGCCAGGCCTTGCGCAGGCCGAACAGCTCCATGGCAAGGAGATGTCGTACAACAACTACATCGATGCGGATGCGGCTCGTCGGGCCGCGTACGACCACCGCGACGCATGTGTGGCCATCATCAAGCACGCCAATCCGTGTGGAATCGCAGTTGAGGCGGCAGGCGACATCGCTGGTGCCTACCGCAAGGCGTTCGACTGCGATCCGGTCTCGGCGTTCGGCGGCGTGGTGGCCACCAACCGAACGGTGACCCGCGGAATGGCCGCGGCGATCGGTGATGTGTTCACCGAGGTGATCGTCGCGCCAGACTTCGAAGAGGATGCTCTCGACCTGCTCCGCGAGAAGAAGAACATTCGCCTTCTTCGGGCCACCGCGGTCCCCGACGGTGAGTCGGTGGAGACGCGCTCGATCAGCGGCGGACTGCTGATGCAGGTGAAAGACGCGCTGCAGGCCGTGGGCGACGTCGCGTCGGGGTGGACGCTTGCCTGCGGTGCACCTGCCGACGAGCAAATGTTGGCTGACCTCGAGTTTGCGTGGCGTGCCTGCCGTTCGGTGAAGTCCAATGCGATCCTTCTGGCCAAGGGAGGGGCAAGCGTCGGGGTTGGCATGGGTCAGGTGTCTCGTGTCGACAGCGCCAAGCTCGCCGTCATGCGTGCGGGACCCGAGCGAGCGCAAGGGTCTGTTGCGGCGTCCGATGCGTTCTTCCCGTTCCCGGACGGGCTACAGGTGCTGATCGAGGCGGGCGTCACGGCAGTGGTTCAACCAGGTGGATCGGTGCGCGACGACGAGATCGTCTCGGCGGCGAAGAATGCGGGTATGACCATGTACCTGACCGGTACGCGTCACTTCTTCCACTGACGACACCAGGCGCTGGGCAGAACCTCGCGTTGCTGGGCGGGTGCACGGGTCTGCGAGTATCTCGGCCATGAGTTATTTGATGCCGCCTGAGTGGGAACCCCACACCCGCACGTGGATGGCATTGCCACCTCCCACCAGTCCTGTGACTGCTGAAGACCCGGATGCGTGGTGGTCATGGATTGACACGGCCAACGCAGTTGCTGAGTTCGAACCGGTGGCCATGCTGGTCGATGAAGCCGACGTGAGCCGGGCGCGTGCAAAGCTCACAGGCGGCATCGAAGTCATCGAGGCAAAGTTGAATGACGGCTGGTTCCGTGACAGTGGCCCCACCTTCGTGCGTGACCGCCGAGATGAGTCGCTCGCCGCGGTCCACTGGACGTTCAACGCCTGGGGTGAGATGCAGGCGTACGACTGGGATGCGTTGATAGGCGGAGCGGTTGGCGACCTCGCGGGCGTGCCGGTGGTGTCCAGCAACCTCGTCAATGAGGGTGGCGGAATCTGCGTCGACGGGGAAGGCACAGTGATCGTCACCGAAACAGTGCAGTTGCATGATCGACGTAACCCCGGATGGACCAAGGAGCAGGTCGAGGACGAGCTGCGTCGCACGATCGGCGCAACCAAGGTGATCTGGCTGGAACGTGGCCTCATGGGTGACATGCAGCAGTACCGACCAAACGTAGGCACCAATGGTCACGTCGACGTGCTGGCGGCTTTCATCCGTCCTGGCGTGGTGGTGGTACATGGGCAGTCCGATCCTGAACACCACGACCACGCGGTTATGGCCGAGAACGTGAGGCGGCTCCGAGACACCAAGGACGCGCAAGGTCGTTCGCTGGAGATCTTGACCCTTCCTGCCCCAGAAGACACGGTGGTCGATGGAGTCTCCATCGACCACAGCTACGTCAACTTCGCGTTCGTCAACGGCGGCGTCGTGATGTCGACCTACGCAGACGCGGTCGCTGACGAGCGTGCGATGGGGCTCATGCGCGAGCTCTTCCCCGACCGCTCAGTGGTCGGCGTGGATGCCCGGCCAATCTTTCGCAACGGTGGTGGCATTCACTGCATCACGCAGCAGCAGCCGGCGTGACCGGTTCAGATCGCCGAGTCGCTGCTGCCGTCGCATTCGGCGCTGGGATCGTGGTGGCGGTCCAGGGACGCATCAACGGTGAGGTAGGAGATCTCACCGGAAATGGCGTACTGGGAGCGGCTCTGAACTTCTCGGTGGGGCTGCTCCTACTGCTGGTCATCGTCTTCTCAAGGTCGTCGACGCGTACTGCGTTCCGGTCCATCCCTGGCCTGATCCGCCGTAACGCGTTGGCGTGGTGGGCCCTGACGGGAGGAATCGGAGGCGCCATCTACGTCACAGGGCAGAGCACGACTGTGGCCGTGCTCGGTGTCGCGCTTTTCACCGTTGCCACCGTTGCCGGTCAGACTGGGGCAGGGCTCGTGGTTGACAGGTTCGGGCTTGGCCCCGGCGGTCGCGTGCCCGTCACGGTGTTGCGTGTGGTTGCGGCGCTCCTGGCCATCGTTGCAGTGTGGGTCGGGTCTGGTGGCCGCGGCGGGTCAGAAGGGGGATCGGTCTCGTTGCCGTTCCTGCTGCTTGCGTTGGCGGCCGGTGCCGCTGGCGCAATCCAAGTTGGCTTGAACGGTCGGGTTTCGGCGGCCACGGGGCAGGTGCTTGTGGCGACGCTGGTCAACTTCATCGTGGGCCTCACGACGCTGCTCTGCGTTCTTGCGGTGCAGGACCTTGTCGACCCGGAAGGTGTTGGAACCTTGATTCCGATCGCGGATCGACCATGGTTGCTGGTGGCCGGCAGCATGGGGGTCGTGTTCGTGGCGGCCGCAGCCTGGTCGGTGAGGGCACTCGGCGTCCTGCTTCTGTCGCTGGTGGTCCTCGCCGGCACGCTGGTCGGGGCAGTTGCGGTCGACATTGTGGTGCCGACCGAGGGCGCCGCAGTCAACCTCTACCTCATAGCAGGGATCGCGCTGACCTTCGGCTCGGTTGGACTCGCGGCAATGCGGCGCCGAGTCCGGTGATCAGCGCCCGAATGCGCGTGGAACGAGTGGCGGCGCCCATCCGGCACGCGTGACAAGATGCACGACGTGGCAGCGACGATTCTCGATGGCAAAGCAACAGCGGCGGCAGTGAAAGCAGAGCTCGCGACGCGGGTGTCGGTGCTCAAGGAGCAGGGGATCAACCCCGGGCTCGGGACGATCCTCGTTGGCGATGACCCAGGCAGTCACGCGTATGTCGGTGGCAAGCATCGTGACTGCGCCGAGGTCGGCATCGCAAGCATCAGACGCGACTTGCCGTTGGACGCCACCCAGGGAGACGTCGAGAAGGCTGTCGCCGAGCTCAATGACGATCCGACGTGCACTGGATACATCATTCAGCTTCCCCTGCCCAAGGGGCTCGACCCGCACCCGGTTCTCGCGCAGATGGACTCGACCAAAGATGCCGACGGCCTGCACCCCATGAACCTTGGACGCCTCGTGCTCGGGGAAGATGCGCCGTTGCCCTGCACGCCCCGTGGCATCGTCGAGCTGCTTCGCAGGTACGAGGTGCCGATTGCGGGCGCCGAAGTTGTCGTTGTGGGGCGAGGGGTCACGGTCGGCCGCCCGCTGGGATTGCTTCTGACTCGCCGTAGCGAGAACGCCACTGTCACGTTGTGCCATACCGGCACCCGCGACCTCGCGTCGCACCTTGCGCGTGCCGACATCATCGTCGCTGCTGCTGGCGTCCCGGCACTCATCACCGCCGATGCCATCAAGCCGGGTGCTGCCGTGCTCGATGTCGGCATCACCCGAACCGATCTCGGACTGGTGGGCGACGTCGCTCCTGAGGTAGTCGAGGTTGCAGGGCACCTTGCTCCCATGCCAGGCGGCACTGGGCCGATGACTCGTGCCATGCTTCTGGCCAACGTTGTAGAACGGGCAGAGGCGCAGGCAGCAGCTCGGTAGCTCGAGCAGCGGCCGAGGAATGGGGCCTCGATGGCGGAGGTGACCACGGTGTCAGGCGAGCCTGAGGTACGTCTTGACGGCGAAGGCAACCCGATCGACGACCAGCCACTCATCGAACGAACCATCGATCAATGGCCGTTGGCACTCGTCCTGCTCGGGTTTGTCATCGGCCTAGTGGTTCTGACGTTCTACGACTTCCGCGTCGGATCAATCGTCTTAGGTGTCGCCATCCTGTTTGGGGCGGCGCTGCGAACCGTGCTCACCCACGAGCGCGCCGGGTTGCTGGCTATCCGCAGCCGACCTACAGATCTGATCACGATGTACGGGCTGGGCGTCGCGCTGACCACCGTTGCTGTCCTCGTACCACCCGCCAGGTAGCCTCGGGGGCGTTCCGCCCGCCGCCCTTCGTTGGGCCAGCTCACAGCAAGGACTGGTAGGTCATGTCGCCGTCGGGAGCCCCTCGTAGTCGCAAGGTCACTGTGGTCGGAGCGGGCTTCTACGGCTCGACGACCGCTCAGCGTCTGGCCGAGTACGACGTCTTCGCTCAGGTGGTGCTGACCGACATCGTCGAGGGAAAGCCTGAAGGACTTGCTCTCGACATGAACCAGTCGCGTCCCATCGAGGGGTTCGAGACTCTTGTCGTCGGCGCGTCAACTGACCCGGCGACAGGCGCCGGATATGACAAGACCGCCGACAGTGACATCGTGGTGATTACAGCAGGCTTGCCGCGCAAACCCGGCATGAGCCGCATGGATCTGATCGAGACGAACGCCAAGATTGTGCGTGGCGTAGCCGAAAACGTCGCCAAGTACTCACCGGACGCCGTCATCATCGTCGTCTCCAATCCCCTCGACGAGATGACGGCGCTCGCGCAGTTGGCAAGCGGGTTCCCCAAAGCGCGCGTCCTCGGTCAGGCGGGGATGCTCGACACAGCACGGTTTACGCACTTTGTCGCCGAGACACTGGCCGTGCCGGTTTCCTCCGTACGCACGCTCACCCTGGGTTCGCACGGGGACACAATGGTGCCGGTACCGAGCCGTTGCACCGTGAACGGCACCCTCCTGACCGAGCTGCTTCCAGCAGACAAGATCGACGAGCTGGTAGTGCGAACCCGTAACGGTGGGGCCGAAGTGGTCGCGTTGCTCAAGACAGGCTCGGCGTATTACGCCCCCTCAGCTGCTGCTGCCCGCATGGCCAAGGCCGTTGCAGAGGACTCCGGTGCAGTGATGCCGGTGTGTGCTTGGGTCGACGGTGAGTACGGCATCTCAGGTGTGTACCTCGGCGTCGAAGCAGAGATCGGAGCCGGTGGTGTCCGCAGGGTCGTCGAGACCGATCTGACCGAGTCTGAGCTCGCCAGTCTGAAAGAGGCCGCTGAGGCGGTCCGATCCAAGCAAGCCGACGTCAAGGATCTGTGAGCCATAGGTGACGCAGCGAGCACCGCACGAATCGGCAACCGCGTGAAGATCAAGGTTGAGAACCCCGTCGTCGAGCTCGATGGCGACGAGATGACTCGAATCATCTGGACGTTCATCAAAGAGCAGCTGATCCTGCCCTATCTCGACATCGACCTTAAGTACTTCGATCTCGGCATCGAGAATCGCGATGCGACCGACGACCAGGTCACTGTCGACGCAGCCAACGCGATCAACAGGTTCGGCGTCGGGGTGAAGTGCGCCACGATCACCCCTGACGAAGCGAGGGTGCAAGAGTTCGGACTCAAGAAGATGTGGCGGTCTCCCAACGGAACGATTCGCAACATCCTGGGCGGAGTCATCTTCCGCGAGCCGATCATCATCAGCAACATCCCCCGGCTCGTGCCCGGATGGACCAAACCGATCGTGATCGGACGCCATGCACACGGCGATCAATACAAGGCGACTGACTTCGTCGTCCCAGGGCCTGGCAAAGTCACGATCACCTACCACCCTCATGATGGCACCGCTCCCATGGAGTTCGACATCGCAGACTTCGCCGGTGGCGGTGTGGCGATGGGCATGTACAACTTCGACGACTCGATCCGCGACTTCGCGCGCGCCTCGTTCCGGTACGGCCTGGCCCGCAACTACCCGGTCTACCTGTCGACCAAGAACACGATCCTCAAGGCCTACGACGGCCGGTTCAAGGACCTGTTCCAGGAGATCTTCGACGCCGAGTTCAAGGACAAGTTCGAGGCGGCCGGGATCACCTACGAGCACCGGCTCATCGACGACATGGTCGCCGCCGCCCTGAAGTGGGAGGGCGGCTACGTCTGGGCCTGCAAGAACTACGACGGCGACGTGCAGTCCGACACGGTCGCGCAGGGCTTCGGCTCGCTCGGCCTGATGACGTCGGTCCTGATGACCCCGGACGGCCAGACCGTCGAGGCCGAGGCCGCGCACGGCACCGTCACCCGCCACTTCCGCCAGCACCAGCAGGGCAAGCCGACGTCCACGAACCCGATCGCCTCGATCTTCGCATGGACGCGCGGGCTCGCGCACCGCGGCCGGATGGACGGCACGCCGGACGTGAGCGCGTTCGGGGAGACGCTCGAGCGGGTCT